>JAZQJR010000112.1:0-6047 GCA_045541715.1 Acutalibacteraceae bacterium | reverse complement strand
GTTTTTCTTTGGTCGCTGGTATTTGCAATTTGAACAACTCTCTTAATTTCGCGAGAGGGCTAATATATGAAAATTTAGCAATGCCCTAAATGGGAATCCCGAGAACTAACTATAATTTTTCGCAACCATCAAGGTGACAGTATCCGTAGCTTATAGAAAACTTTAATTAAATCTTTGTGTTAAAGAAGGCCGAAACTGCCTCATAGGCCATGTGGGTATCAATTTTCGAGACGACCTCAAACGGTGCGTGCATCGAGAGGACCGGCACACCCAAGTCGACCGTATCGACGTCAAGGTTAGCCATGTACTTCGCGATGGTTCCGCCGCCGCCAGCATCGACTTTACCGAGCTCGCCGGTCTGCCAAAGGACACCATTTTCCTCGAGGAAGGCGCGAACATAGGCCATAAACTCTGCCGAGGCGTCGGAGGTCCCGGACTTGCCGCCGCTGCCGGTGTACTTCGTGACGACCACGCCGCCGTTGATGCAGCAGCTGTTCGCCTGGTCGTAGACCGAGCTGTAGGTCGGGTCGAAGGCCGCATTCACGTCGGCGGACAAGCATTTTGAGTTCGATAAGGCTTGACGGCAGGAGACGCCATCCATCTCAGCCAAATCGGCGATGAAATACCTGAAGAAGGCCGATTTCATGCCGGTATTGCCGTCGCTGCCGATCTCCTCTTTGTCGGCCAAAATCGTGATAATCGTACTCTCGGGCACACCTTGAAACTCCAATGCGGCCATCAGCGAGGTGTAGGCGCAAACCCGGTCGTCGTGCCCGTAGGCGCCAATCATGCTGCGGTCGAAGCCAACATCCGAGGCCTTGAACGCCGGCACCATCTCGAGTTCTGCCGAAAGAAAATCCGCTTCGGTTATGCCGTACTTCTCGTTCAAGAGCCTCATGATGTTGAGCTTCACCAGCTCGGAGCCCTTGTCGCTTTTAAACGGACGACTTCCCACCAAAATGTTCAAATTTTCCGCGTCGAAGGCCTTTTGCAACGTTTTTGTCATCTGCTCTTTGGAGAGGTGCGGCAACAGGTCTGTCACGCAGAAAACTGGATCGCCGCAGTCCTCGCCGAGGGTTATGTCGACAGCTGAACCGTCCTTTTTGACGACCGTTCCGTGCAGCGCCAGCGGCGTCGCGAGCCACTGATACTTTTTGATGCCGCCGTAGTAATGCGTCTTGAGTAGTGCCAGCTCGCTGGCCTCGTAGAGCGGATTCGGCTTGAGGTCCAGCCGCGGCGAGTCGATGTGCGCGACGGCGATTTTCGCGCCGTTTTTGACACCGTTTTTGCCAATGACCGCGACAATGACGGATTTTCCTCTATTCACAAAGTAAATTTTGTCGCCGGGCGCATATTTTTTATTCGCATCAAATGGCTCAAAACCGGCCTTTTTTGCCATGTCTACCGCGCAATTTGCTGCCTCGCGCTCAGTTTTTGCCGCATCGAGGAAAGTCTTGTAGCCCTCACAGAACTTATCGGCCGCGCTAATTTGCTCGTCGCTCAGGCGCAAGGCCGCATTTTTCCGCTGAAGAAAGAGCTCTTCCTTCAATTTTTCCACGGCATTTTTCTCTTTGTTTTCGCAAGAAGCTCCATTGTTAGACACAAAAATCAACCCTCTCATGTATTTTTGAAGTATAAATTTTTATACATTTTGCGACTTTGCAAGACGTTTTTGACATAAAGCGCAGTAGCTTTATATGGAATATTTTTCAACGTTTTCCCGTCCGAGGAGTATCGTTCGTCCTTCAGCCACTTGTCGACGGCTCCAAATCCAGCATTGTAAGCGCAGATTGTCTCGATGAGCGTACCATATTTTCGCTGCAGCAGCGAGAGCAAATAAGTCCCATATTCGATGTTGGTTTGCGGATTTTTTAGGCTGCCCACGTCCATATATGGCATCAATTTGTGGCTTTGCAGCCAGTCGAAAGTGCTGGGCATTACCTGCATTAAACCGATCGCGCCAACATTTGATTGTGCATCTTGTCTAAAATTGCTTTCGGACTTTATCACGGCGAAAATCAACGCTTGCTCGACATCAAATTTTTCTGCGCTCTCCTGCACATACTCATGATATTCTATCGGGTAAGCCTTTTTCAAGAAGAACATTTGCCCGCAAAAAAGCAGCATTCCGCCGATGACCAGCGCCAATATGCCTAAAAAAATGCCTCGATAATTAGGTCTCATTCATCTCTCCAAGTGTGTCCTTAACGTGCCTCAGCACGTTTTTGTGCAAGATATTAATATTGCCGTCATTTCTCGAAATATTCCTCGCGACGTCTTGACAACAGCTGCTTTTATTATGCTCCGAGACGCTTAATTTTATTAAACTTTTAGCAAAAATATCTCTTTTGACAAAATTTAGCCTAAAGATTTATCACGTCGAAGCCCGCCGCGCGAAGCAACCTATTATACACCGCCAAGCCTACGCCACTTTGAGATGGGCAGCGTGCGTAGATAAAATCAACTCCGGGAATAGCGTCGCATTTTCTAAGCGCATCAAAAAGCATCGTTGCCTGCGCACTTGGGTCTGCCTCGCTGCCGTAAGTAACCGTCGGAACTGCGATGTCGGTCGCGTCTTCCTCGTAGCACAACGCCGCAACATTTGAGTCGCAGTGGGTATTAACATAGTTAATGTATTGCTCGCGGCTGCCGTTTATGATGACGACCTTCGCGCGCGGAGCGTAATGCTTGTACTTCATGCCTGGCGACGTTGGCGTAGCATTTTTCTCAAGTTGACTCAAAACAGCCGCATCTACTTCAACATTGCCAAGTACTTTTCTAAGCTGCTCGACGGTAACCGCTCCCGGCCGGAGAACTCTCGGCACGCTGGTGCACAAGGAAATAACCGTTGATTCTAGGCCAACCGAGCACGCGCACGCATCGACAATGGCGTCGATTTTGCCGGATAAATCATCGATGACGTGCGAGGCCCTTGTGGGGCTGGGACTGCCGGACAGATTCGCCGACGGCGCCGCCAATGGACATCCGGCGGCCTCGATGATTTTCCTCGCAACGGGATGCGCCGGCAAGCGAATCGCGACGGTGTCCAGGCCACCGCTAATTACGTCCGGGATTGCGTCGGATTTCTTCAATATAATCGTCAAAGGCCCAGGCCAAAAGGCCTCAGCCAAGCGTTGTGCCTCGGGGGTGAAATCGCGCACCAAGGCCTCGATTTCCTCGACTTTCGAGATGTGCACAATTAGCGGATTGTCGCTAGGACGGCCCTTTGCAACGAAGATTTTTCGGACAGCGTTTTCATCAAGGGCGTTCGCGGCAAGGCCATAAACGGTCTCCGTGGGAATCGCGACAAGGCCGCCTTCGCGCAAGATTTTCGCCGCGACTTGAGTGTCCTTTGCCGACAACATCTGAGTTTTCATTTTGCTCATATTTGTTACCCGTTCTCGATGGAACTTTCGAGTTTTGCGGCTCTGTCGGCCGTGATTAGCGAGTCAATGACCTCGTCAATGTTGCCGTTGAGGAGGTCCTCCAGGCGGTAGAGCGTCAGGCCGATGCGGTGGTCGGTCAGGCGGCCCTGCGGATAGTTGTACGTCCGGATGCGCTCGGAGCGGTCGCCGGTGCCCACTTGCGTTTTGCGCTCCTGCGCCATCGCGTCGGTCTGCTCCTGCATCTTGGCCTCCAAGAGACGCGACTTTAGCACTTTCATCGCCTTGTCCTTGTTCTTGTACTGGCTGCGCTCGTCCTGACACTCCACAACTACCCCAGTCGGTAGGTGTGTGATGCGAATCGCGGATTCGGTTTTGTTGATGTGCTGGCCGCCAGCACCGCTCGCGCGGAAGGTGTCAATTTGCAAGTCCGCCGGGTTAATTTCAATTTCAACGTCCTCGGCCTCCGGCAAGACTGCTACCGTCACTGTCGAGGTGTGAATGCGCCCTTGAGCCTCGGTCTCCGGAACTCTTTGTACACGATGCACACCGCTTTCGTACTTCAGCCGCGAGTAGGCACCCTCGCCAGAAATCATAAAACTAATCTCCTTATAGCCGCCTAGCTCGGTCTCGTTCGCGTTTAGGACCTCGGTCTTCCAGCGCTTCGACTCCGCGTACATGCTGTACATCCGGAAGAGTACTCCCGAGAAAAGTGCCGCCTCCTCGCCGCCAGCGCCGCCACGAATCTCCACAATAACATTTCGGTCGTCGTTCGGGTCCTTCGGCAACAGCAATATTTTCAGCTCCTCCGAGATGCGCTCGATCGCCTCTTTGGACTCCTCTAGCTCCAGCTCGACCATCTCTTTGAAGTCTTTGTCCAAGCCGCCGTCATTTAGGAGTTGCCGCGCTTCCTCGGCATTAGTTTTCGCCTTCTTGTACTCGCCATATTTCTCAACAATCGGTAGCAGGTTCTTCTGCTCCTTCATGAGCGCGCGATATTTTTCCTGGTCCGACACTATATTCGGGTCGTACAGCATCTCGTTTATTTCGTCGTTTCGCTTCTTGAAAACTTCTAATTTATCAAACAAAATTGCGTCACCTCTCTATTTTGGCAGGGATCTTTGCCATGGGGCCGCGAGGCCCCCGGAACTCAATTTTTGAGTTCCGGGGTGAACCAAATCTTTTTAAATAAAAAGATTTGGTTTGCGCCATAAATTTATTTATGGCGCAGCCTCGCGGCTGCCTATTGCTCCGGCTCCTGCCTCATTATTTTCTTGATATTCTTCTCAATTTTGGAACGCCTTACCATAAGCTCATGCCCACAATTTGTGCAGCGCAGCCGAAAGTCCATCCCCGCGCGCAATACCAAAAATGTTCGCCCCGAGCATGGATGCGGCTTTCTCATCTCGAGCAAATCGCCAACTCTAACGTCCAAAAAATCACCGCCTAGCATTCAAGACAAGACTGCTATAAAAAATTATACCAGCTTTGCAGGCACAGGGCAAACGGCGATTGACCATCTCGGCGCGAAGGGATATACTTCTACAAAGAAGCGAAAAAGAGTAGTTCACATGCCATCAATTGGAATTGACTTAGAGCATGTCGTCAATAAAATATGGTACAATAGGGATAAGAAACAAGGGAAACTAAAAATGAACAAAGAATTACACCAACACGATATAAGCGACAGTGCTTGGGAAAAGATAAAGCCGCACAGCATTGGAGAAAAGGGCACACGTGGAGGAAACGCAAAAGATACAAGGCATTTTATTAATGGGGTATTTTGGATTTTGCGCACAGGCGCTCCATGGAGAGACCTTCCAGCAGAATATGGACACTGGAAAAATGTTCATCGCAGACTTTGCCGATGGAGAGATAAAGGAATTGGGGAAAATATTCTAGCCGCTCTGATAGATGACGCGGATTTTGAGTGGTTGGGATTGCAATCTTTTAAGATTTTGTGAAAACAAACAATTCTTTTGTCTCAACGGTACATATGAGATCTACAATTGAGGTGAAATTGCTATTAACGCGAGCATAATTTACATTTATTATCGAAAAAACTTAGGTCGCGTCTTGTCGTGCGAGGTCACTCGCGGGGCTCAACACGAAGATACACCTGGCCGTGGATGCTCATGGTATGCCGGTGCGCTTTTTTATCACAGGTGCTACCATCGCGTATTACACAGTTGCCGAAGCGCTAATCACCAAATTTCAAGCTGAATATTTGCTGGCCGACCGTGGTTATGATACTGAGTCCATCATTAGAAGCGCGCTTCAAGCGGGAATGACGCCAGCAATTCCTACGAAAAAGAACCGCAAAGTTCTTCGCAACTACGATAAGCATATTTACAAGCTGCGACACCTCGTCGAGAATGCTTTTTTGTAGCTCAAGAAATGGCGAGGCATTGCTACGCGTTATGCTAAGAATGTTTCTTCATTTGTTGCTGCGGTTCAAATTAGATGCATTGCTCTTTGGCTAAAAATTTATTGCTGACACTATCTAAGATTCTTTTCCACACTCATTCGCTTTGCTCATAGGCAAAGCGAATTTTTGAGATGTTGTCTTTAAACAATTCGTTACAATAATCTAAATCAAATTCTTTGTAATTCCATTCAACTTCTTTATTGCGCTTGTAATCGTAGTACATTGGAAGCTTTCCT
>JAZQJR010000111.1:0-2097 GCA_045541715.1 Acutalibacteraceae bacterium | reverse complement strand
TCAAGGAGGTTTTTTTATGAAATCTGGGTTTTTAAGGGTCGCGTGCGCGATCCCTAAGGTTAAAGTCGCTGATTGCAAATACAACTCTGAGAACATAATTGCTTTGATAAAAGAAGCCGCCGCCAAAGACGTCTCTTTAGTGGTTTTTCCGGAGCTGTCTATAACTGCGTACACTTGCGGCGACTTGTTCTTACAGCTCGGGCTGTTGAATAACGCGGTCGACAGTTTGGTTCACATAGCCGAAAGCACCAAAGATCTTGATGTTTTGAGCGTTGTTGGGTTGCCATTCGTCGATGACGCTTGTGTTTACAATGTGGCTGCTGTATTGTACCACGGCGAAATTTTGGGAATTGTGCCCAAAACCAATTTGCCAAACTATTCACAATACTATGAGCAACGGCATTTTGTGCCTGCCTGCAAATACAAAAAAGTTCTGATAAACAACAAAGAAATTCCTATCAGTGCAAACTTAATATTCCGCTGTAAGAACTTGCCGCGCTTCACATTCGGCATAGAAATTTGCGAGGACCTTTGGGTGGTTAATCCCCCCTCTGGGAAGCTTGCTACACTAGGCGCCAACATTGTTGCGAACCTTTCGGCTAGCGACGAGGCCCTCGGCAAATCAAAATACCGCTTGTCTCTTGTAAAAGGCCAATCCTCGCGCTTGCACTGCGCCTACATTTACTCCAACGCGGGCATCGGCGAGTCATCGACCGACGTTATATACTCCGGCCACAGCATTATTTGCGAGAATGGCCTACTTTTAAACGAGTCGCAGAAGTTTAAAACTGGCCTTTTTACCGCCGACATCGACCTAGAACGTATCGAATCTGAGCGGATTCACGCAAATTTTAAAAGCAGAAATGCCAAACATGTCGTGGACTTCCAGATGCCCATGAAATCGCTTGAAATAAACCGCGCTTTCTCAAAGTTTCCATATGTGCCGCTCAGCAAGTACGAGTCTTTGGACGAGCTCTGCGAGGAAGCTATTCAATTTCAAGTCGAGGCGTTAAAAACGCGCATAAAAAATACTAAATTGGAAAAATTAGTAATTGGAATCTCCGGCGGCCTGGATTCTTCGTTGGCGTTGTGCGTTATGGTCAAGGCCCTCGATGAGCTTGGAATCGATCGAAAAAACATAATCGCCGTGACAATGCCGTGCTTTGGCACCAGCCAGGAAACCCGCGAAATTTCGGTGAATTTGGCCAACGAGTTCGGGGTTACCTTGAAAGAAATTTCCATCGAAAAGTCGGTGCTGCAGCACTTTAAGGACATTGGACAAGACGTAAACAATCACGACAAAGCCTTCGAAAATGCGCAGTCGCGGGAGCGCACGCAGGTTTTGATGGATATTGCCAATCAGGAAAAAGCGCTGTTTGTGGGCACCGCGGACATGTCTGAGCTTGCGCTGGGCTTCGTTACCTACAACGGCGACCATATGTCGATGTACGGCATAAATTGCGCAATTCAGAAGACACTGGTCAAAATTCTTCTGTCTTATGAGGCTAAAATTCTTGGCGGCAACATTCAAACCATTTTAACACGCGTTATGAGTCTGCCGATTACCCCAGAGTTGCTTCCGCTGAAAGACAACAAAATTCAGCAAAAAACCGAAGATATAATCGGGCCCTACGCGCTTCACGACTTTTTCTTGTACTATTTCTTGCAATACGGTTTTTCGAGGGAAAAAATCATAAAAATCGCTAATATTGCCTTCCAAAATGACTTCTCCAAAGAAGACATCGAAAAATATTTCGAAATTTTTGCGGACAAGTTCTTTAAGAACCAATTTAAACGTTCATGCATGCCAGATGGGCCTAAAATGGGCGATATATCTTTGTCGCCGCGCGGCAGCTTTAAAATGCCCAGCTATGCAACTTCGGCTTTTCTGTAAAGTAAATCTTAAGGTACCAAGCAACAGGGCTCCGGGGGCCGCGAGGCCAAAAGAGCTCAAATTTTGAGCTCTTTTGTGAACCATCCCTCAATTTATTGAGGGATGGTTTGTAAGGGCGCGCGAATGTGCGCCCTTACGCCTCGCGGCCCTTCTGCATGCAGGCACCAGAACTCAGATTTCAGAAATCAGAAAGCAAAAAAGCG
>JAZQJR010000110.1:0-4364 GCA_045541715.1 Acutalibacteraceae bacterium | reverse complement strand
GAAAAAAACTATTCCAAACCGGCGCCAAATGACGATAGCGTAGTGATTGAGCTCGATGAAATGTGGCATTTTTGCATTCAAAAAAAGACAAGTTTGGATTTGGAAAGCTTATTGCCGAACCACAAAACAGCTCATCGATTGGGAATTTGGCGCCCGAGATGCTGAAACATTTAGAAAAATGTACGAGCGATTAAAAAAGTGGAACGTAAAAGTATTCTTTAGCGATCGACACAGTGTTTATTGTGATTTTACATCACCAAGATGTATAATTTAAACAAAATCGGAAGCCCATTTGATCGAAAGTGGCAACTTCCTGCAACGCCACTGGTTTGCAAGATTTAGATGTAAAACTTGCTGCGTTTCCCGATCTATCGAAATGGTTGATTTAAAGATGTTTCTTTATGCAGCCTTCCATGCCAACAAATTTATCAGTATAGTTATTTGATCAACGCTCCCTGTTTATCGTGATTTTATACCACCGAGATGTCTAATTCAAACAAAATCAGAAACACATTTGATCGAAAGTGGCAACTTCCTGCAACGCCACTGGTTTGCGAGATTTCGACGAAAAACCTGCTGCGTTTCCCGCTCCCTAGAAATGATTGATTAACGATGTTCCTTTATGCGGCCTTTCATGTCAATAAATCTATTGATATGGTTATTTTGTCAACACGCCCCTTCTTTTAAAGAGGATAAAAGTTTTTGGTATCAGCAAAAAGAAAGGCCAGTCGTTGAGGTTTTCATTTTGTTTTTTAGCTTTGTCTGAAGTCCTCTGAGCGAGCTGACAAGAACCTTTCTGGCACAAAACCTGTTTAGTAAAAGTCACGTGTTTGTGGTATTTTACAATTTTATGTCATTCAGTTTCACAAGCCAATAAGATAACTAGCAGCACTAAAAAGAGCACTGCGCATAAATAGCTGTTGACAAGTTAAATTTTATTGTATAAAATAAACGACAGATACAATTTCAAATCAACATAAAGGTGATGATGAAATGGTGAAAAGTGAAATTGGTGACTTTTATGAAGAAGTATATAATAACAATGAAACAAAGCATTTTTTGGAGGAAAAATTAAAGCTTGTATCAACGGAAGATGAATTAAAGGAGGTGTTGAAAGCTGATATTATTCCGCTAGCAAAAAAATTAGGCTATAGCTTTACTTGTGAGCAATTATTAAACTATGAAAAGGAGGCAACAGAAATGTTAAATGATGAGATGTTGGAGAATGTAACTGGAGGTGCAGGAGGCTTTTCTAAACTCGTGGGGATTGTTTCGCTGACCATGATGGGATTAAACTTACTTTCGCCGGCGATTTCCGTTAGTGCAGCTGGAGATGTTTCTCATGCGCCAAGAACTCAAATCGAGCGACGAGTTCAAACGGAAGTTGCTGAAAAAGTACTGGATTTTGAAGCTCTAGAAGACAATGATGAAGAGCTGGCTGTATTTGAAGAAAATGTAGCTACTCAAGAGGAGCAAACCGCGGATGATCCCGGAGGCGACCCTCACGGCAACACGTCCACTACGGCAAAGCAAGACAAGGTGTCTCATTTTGATGCAAACCTCGAGCAGTTGGATTTATTTGAAGGGGAAAACCTTGATAAAGCGCTAAATAATGTTTTATCGAAGATACTTAAGTTAACTCCAGAGGACAATGAGGGTGGCAAATACGACCACTTTAAGGATGTATTGACGAACGTAGAGGTGGTTAACACTTTAATTAGCGTATGCGAATGCTTAGACGAGGTTTCTCTTGAGAAAAGTGCGAAACAGGTGCAGGTTGCGCTGCGGCTAAAGAATGTAGAAAAAGCCCTTGAGCGCGCTGGTTTGCAAGAACATTATTTCTATGGCTTTATTAGCTCTATGAGGAACGCTTATAAAGTCCTTGTGTCTAGGCAGGTCGCGGATGAGGTCATTGAGAAATATCGCGGTGAAATTGAGAAAAAAATGGGCAGCGAAAGTGCCTCAGCCAGTGTGAGTGCAAGTGCCTCCGCAAATATAGATGGAGTTGAGGTTGGGGTCGGTTTTGGCGCTAGCACAAGTGAAGGCGTGCACGAGAAAAACTTCTATCGGACAACCTCTGGTTTTAGTTTCGATCTTTCGGCGGGCTTTGCTGTGCCACGTTTGGCTTCACTGACCGTAAATGACAAAGTCGAGTTCTCGAGGGCGCTAATTTATCGCTCGCTGGAGCAATTCTTGGATACGGATGTCTCCGAAGGGAAAATTTCCTCACTTAGAGTGCGCTCGCCTAAAATAAATAAGGTGGCAAAAACAAGAAGCGAAATGCAAGCTCGCGAGAAGGAAGCTCTGTCTACTGTTGCGACGTCGATTGAGCCATATTTGAAAATACTGGGTATAATTTCTCAAGACACAAAAGTAGCTTTACCGACCATCACTAAAGCGCAGACAGCAACAAGAGAAAAAACTCTACAAAATACAATTGCTGTCTCTGCGGCCGCCAAGGCGCTGACGGATGCTGGCTTGAAAGTTTCCGCGGACGCAGGAGTTAACGCAGGCGTATCGCAAACAACCGTGCGACATGCCTATTTGAGCTTAATCGATGAAAATTGCTTGCCAGATGTCGGCGTAAGCGCGGATAAGTTGGCAGAATATCTAAAGGCAGATGAATTTAAAAAATTCAACGAGGTTCAAACTCTGCTTCAAGACCACGGTTCAGACGGCGCAGAAGCTCTTGCGAAGACCATACGGGCAACTTGCGCGACTACAACTGGAGCTTGTCTGTCTTGGCTAACGAGAATGCTTCAAAAAATGAAAAATCTGCGGCAAAGGCTCGTAAACGCGCAATAGAGAAAGATTGGCTGTCGACGCTACATAAGGGTCGCTTAAATATGCTGAAGGCTGGAATTTCTCTTGCATCTACGCTTAGATGTGTAAAAGATTTGGGTAATAACGAAACCGCACAAGAATCGTTTAAAGAACTATACTCTCAGCTTGATACCTTAAGCAGGATGCAAACCTTCACCAAGTCGTTAAGGTCGTCTAAGAAGTCCGCAGAGTTCTCAACAAAGCACAACGCTGATTTCTTTGGAGCAAGCGGAAGTGTGGCGCTTAACATTCCTGGTGCGGGGGAGTCTAGCATTAACATTTCATACAGCAACACAAACTCGGACTTCGCTGATGATACCTGTCAAGATGTAACCGTTGATATTAAGTTGCCTGTTATCGGCAATGACATCATTGGTCAAGAAGTCTTACGTGAAACGTTGTCTTCTCTACAAACTAAACTTCTTAGCTCAAGCCACCATAGTGCAGTGGTTATTGGCAATGCGATAAAGCTGCTAAATACTAGATTCGAACCCTCTTTAAGAGCCCTTGACTACGGTACAAATGAAGGTTTCTCAAGCGCAGTGGAAAAAACCGCAGAAAAAGTAGTAGAGTTAGGAGATGGTTCCGGGATCAAAAATTATGTTACTTTAAGCTTTTACCTGACAAAGTCCCCGTCTGCAGGAGAGACTGATATCGCCCTACCTGGTGAAGCTTTTAGCAAAGAACCCACAATTCCGTTCCTTCTAAAGCGTGTCAAAAGCACGGAAAGCAAAGCTGTAAAGGTGTCTGCCTCCGTAGACGAACTCGGATTTGAGGCCTCGGCTTCTGTAGGCCGAAGCGCAAGCGTAATCGGCACACACTCACTAAATTTCCCTGCTAGTCGTTTCAACGCCTTTGCTTTTGGGATGCAGGACCGAGCTCAAAAGAAAGATGTTAGCGAACTATGGATAGGATTCAAAAATGGGCAAAAAGGCCAGTTTAAAGAGATTTTCAAGAACATTGCGGAGGATGCCCATAATATTCGTTATGAGTTACAGTGCATGTACAACAGCGTTCTAAGAGGAGTCGACTCAAATTCAAAACTGAATCCGATTAAGAGAGCTACGCTAAAAAATACTGTTAACAGCGCATTTGCCAACTTTTTGAGTGCTTGTAAGGCTTTCTCTGGGGATGGCTCCGAGGAGAATTTCACAAGTACATCAGCCGCGCTTGACGAGGTGCTAAAGCTGAACTTTGAGCACAATTATATGGCGGACTATAACAAGTTGCACAATTAATTGAAGAGTTAAGGCAATTATTTTTTGGAGGTGAAAACTCACCTTACTTAAATGCGATATTAAATAGTGATTTTATTAAGTGTGTGGAGACGTTGCTTCGCCAAATGTCGTATTAATTAAGAACCTGTACCAATAGAAAAACGGGGATGTTGCTCAAATAATTATACTGATAGATTTATTGACATGAAAGGCCGCGTAAAGGAACATCGTCAAATCAATCATTTCGATGGAGCGGGAAACACAGCAAGTTTTCCGTCTAAATCTTGCAAACCAGTGTCTTTGAGGAAAGTTGTTACTTTCGAT
>JAZQJR010000109.1:0-4072 GCA_045541715.1 Acutalibacteraceae bacterium | reverse complement strand
ACATTAAAGTCGCACCGTAAAAGCACTCGCTTACCATGGACATCAAGGTCTTCAATTGTTTTTTTCTCTAAGTACATCAGTGATCACTCCAATCTAGTCTATTTTGCTCCTGCATAATTTGCTATTTTTTTATGTTTCATGCTGCATGTTTATTTTCGCAAGAGGTTTATGGCACACGATTCATTATTTAGACAACGAAGTTCGAACTCACCAGCATCAAGTGCATCGCGGATTTTTTCCATTAAGGTGTTATAAAAGTAAAGATTATGCATGACCGCTAGGCGCATACCGAGCATCTCGCCGCTTTTGAAGAGGTGGCGCAGGTAGGCCTTTGAGAAATTTTTACACGTTGGACAATCACACTCGGCGTCTAGCGGAGAATCATCCAGCTCATATTTCGCATTTAGAATATTAACCGCGCCCGACCACGTGAACAGCTTACCGTGACGGGCATTCCTTGCCGGCATGACACAGTCGAAGAGATCTACTCCACGAGCCACCGCCTCCAGGATATTCACCGGAGTGCCGACGCCCATTAAATAGCGCACTTTGTCAACCGGCATGTGTGGCTCGACGGCCTCGATCGTCTCGTACATTTCTTGCGCAGTTTCGCCGACGGCAAGGCCACCAATCGCATAGCCATCGAGGTCCAGCTCCCGAATCTTCTTCATGTGCTCCACGCGCAAATCCGCGTAGGTGCTGCCCTGGTTTATGCCAAAAAGCATTTGCCTCTTGTTGAGGGTGCCTTCCTGCGCGTTTAACCGCTGCATCTCATCCTTGCAGCGCTTGAGCCACCGCACCGTGCGCTCGCAGGAATTTTTTGCATAGCTGTACTCTGCCGGATTCTCCACGCATTCGTCGAACGCCATCGCAATCGTTGAGCCCAAATTCGACTGAATACGCATGCTTTCCTCGGGTCCCATGAAAATTTTTCGGCCGTCGATGTGCGAGGAGAAATACACGCCCTCCTCCCTTATGGTGCGCAACTTCGCGAGCGAAAACACCTGGAAGCCGCCGCTGTCCGTCAAGATGGGCCCTCTCCAGCGCGTAAACTCATGCAGCCCGCCCAGCTTCCTTACGACCTCGTCGCCGGGCCTCAGGTGCAAATGATACGTGTTACAGAGCTGAACCTGACACTTGAGGTCCGCGAGGTCGAGCGCTGAGACCCCGCCCTTGATGGCGCCACAGGTCGCCACGTTCATGAAGGCCGGCGTTTGCACGACTCCGTGCGGCGTGATTAGCTCGCCTCTGCGCGCGCGGCCCTCTTTTTTCAGCAGTTTAAACATCAAAATTTCTCCTTTTCAAGGAGTGCCCAGCAGGCATCTAGCCTCGGCGCCGCGAGGCGCAGAAGGCCCGTAGGGCCTTCTGCCGTCCAAGAGCGCAACAAAGTTGGGCTCTTGGACACAACGAAAATATTATTTTCGTTGGCCTCGCGGCTTGGCGTAGTGCTAACACAAAGCAAAAAGCTAGACCAGGGCACTCCGTACATAAATTCATCGAATAAACATCGCGTCGCCGAAGCTGAAAAATCTATACTCCTGCGCGACGGCCTCCTTGTAGGCATTGAGCGTGTTCTCGCGGCCGGCGAAGGCCGAAACCAGCATGATTAGCGTGCTTTCCGGCAAATGGAAGTTCGTGAGCAGCGCATCGACAACATTGAACTTGTAGCCAGGATATATGAAAATGTCCGTCCAGCCGTCGCAAGGCGCGATTTTCCCCTCGAGCTGGTACATCGATTCCAGTGTTCGACAACTTGTCGTGCCAACTGCAATCACTCGGCCACCGGTCTTTTTCGTCTCAAGTATCAACTCCGCCGTCGCCCTTGGCACCTCGAAGTGCTCGCTGTGCATCTTGTGGTCGATGACGTTCTCCACCTTGACCGGTCGGAATGTGCCAAGTCCAACGTGCAGCGTCACAAAGCCAATCTTGACGCCCTTTGCCTTGATTTTCTCCAGCAGCTCGCGCGTGAAATGCAGGCCGGCCGTTGGCGCCGCCGCCGAGCCCAGCTCGCGCGAGTACACCGTCTGGTAGCGCTCCCGGTCGCGCAGCTCGTGCGTGATGTAGTGCGGCAGCGGCATTTGCCCGATTTTGTCCAGCGTCGCGTAGAAATTCTCCTCGCACGAGAACTTGACAAGCCTGTTGCCATCGGCCGTCACCTCGACGACCTCGCCTTGCATGAGCCCATCACCAAAGCTGAATTTTGAACCGGGTTTTGCCTTTTTTCCAGGGCCAGCTAGCGTCTCCCAAAGGTTCTCACCCTTTTGCGTCAGCAGCAAAAATTCAACGGTCGCTCCAGTCGATTCCTTTGTGCCATAAAGCCGCGCCGGTAGCACCCTGGAGTCGTTCAGAATCAGGCAATCGCCCGGCATAAGTTCCTCGACGATGTCATAAAAATGCTTATGTGAAACCTCGCCGCTCTGCCGGCCCAGCAGCATCAGCCGCGAGTGGTCGCGCCGCTCGAGTGGGTCCTGCGCGATGAACTCTGGCGGCAAGTCGTAAAAAAAGTCCCGTGTCCTCAAAATTTCTCCCATTGGCGCTTGCGCAAAATACGCTTGGAGTGCCTTTTTTAGCTTAGCCGTGCCGGCCGCGAGGCCAACGAAAATAATATTTTCGTTGTGACCCAGCTCTCAACGTTGTTGAGAGCGGGGCTGGGCGAAGGGCCGTAGGGCCTTCGCGGCCCCGCGGCGCGCAGCGGCACTTACCTAAGGCACTCCTAAGCTGCTTAAACGTGTTGACAGCGCCATCCTCAAAGTGATATATTAAGCTTAATTATAGTCGATTCTGGCTTCATTTACAACCGACCCTTCGCGAATTTGCGCTCCAATTTTCACGAGAAAGGCAGGTATTTTCGGACTTTTTAGGTTTCGAAAGAACGCTCATGAGGAAATTTAACGTAGGAATTTTAGGCTCAACTGGCATGGTCGGGCAGCGCTTCGTGTCCCTGCTGGAGGGCCACCCGTGGTTCAACGTCGCAGTGCTTGCTGCAAGTAAGAATTCAGCCGGCAAAACCTACGAGGAGGCGTTAGACGGGCGCTGGGCCATGCCAACTGAGATACCGGCAAAGCTCAAGAAAAAGCGCGTCCTTGACGCTGTGAAGGACCTTAAAAAAATCGCGAAAGCGGTGGATTTTGTTTTCTGCGCGGTCGACATGGAGAAGGACGACCTCAAGGCTCTCGAGGAGGCCTACGCCAAGGCTGAGTGTCCGGTCATCTCCAACAACAGCGCGCATCGCGGCACACCCGACGTCCCGATGATTATCCCGGAGGTCAACCCGGGGCACGCGGACATTATCTTTGCTCAAAGGAAGCGTCTCGGCACAAAAAGAGGCTTCATCGCGGTCAAGTCGAACTGCTCACTTCAATGCTATGTTCCTGCGCTCCACCCCTTGCGCGAGTTCGGTCTTGCGAGGGTGCTTGCGTGCACGTATCAAGCTATATCCGGCGCCGGCAAGACCTTTGAGCGCTGGCCCGAGATGGTCGACAACCTCATCCCGTACATCGGTGGCGAGGAGGAGAAATCTGAGCGCGAGCCGCTCAAGATTTGGGGCAAAATCGACGGTGACAAGATCGAAAACTCCAACACCCCGAGCATCTCGACGCAGTGTTTTCGCGTACCCGTAAGTGACGGCCATACTGCGGCAGTTTTCGCGTCCTTTGCCAACCCGCCGTCACTAGAGCAAATCATTAAGTGCTGGAAAAGCTTTAAGGGTCTGCCCGATGGCATGATTTTGCCCAGCGCGCCGAAGCGTTTCTTGCACTACTTCGACGACCCGGCCAGCCCTCAAATCCGCAGCGCCAGAGAGCTCGAGAATGGCATGGCGATCTCCATCGGGCGTTTGCGCCAGGACAGCCACTACAACATCAAGTTTGTTTGCATGTCGCACAACACCATCCGCGGGGCCGCTGGCGGCGCCATTCTGATGGCTGAGCTGCTTTGCGCGCAGGGTTTTATAGTTTAGTCAATTTAGAAAAGTTTGATCTAACACCGGGGCGCCGCGAGGCGCCGGAGGCCCGCAGGGGCTTCGGCCACCCAAGAGCGCAACTTCGTTGGGCTCTTGGGCACAACGAAAATA
>JAZQJR010000108.1:0-1691 GCA_045541715.1 Acutalibacteraceae bacterium | reverse complement strand
CGTTAATTCTGTTATATTACGGTTTTGTGAATTTGTTCACTAGCAATAAAAATAAAGTTTTGTTTTTCACTTCAACAGTTGCTTTGGTGGCTTCGCCGTTTTTTTTGGCTATTTATCTTGGTCACGGACTTATCGCTCGTTCTCAGTTTAGTTTACAGTTTGTCGCAGCTTTTGCTTTATACTTTATATTGCATCAGTCGCAAAATAAAAAAATCTTGAAAAGTTTAGTTGTCACTTTCTCATTGTTTTTGTCTTTTAGCCAGGCATATAAGGTCTCAAGCCTTTTATACACCGATTACATGAAATATCAAAGTGAGGTTGCGTTGGCAAACAAAATTTCTACCAAAATTGACGCACTAAATTTAGACAGTTTGCCGGAACATCCTGTTGTATTTGTGGGAAGTGTCCACCCTACAAATACGCCTATTGAGCGTCGCGCTGAAGTTATAGGTGCGTCATTTTTTGAGTGGGACAGAGAAATCGAATTTGGAAGCAACTACAGAATTTTAGGTTTTATGAAAACGATTGGTTATCCTTATAAAATTCCGAACCAAAACGAAATCGATAGGGGAAAAATTATTTCAAAATCAATGCCCACATGGCCCAGCAACGGTTCTGTAAAATTTCAAGACGATTTGATAATTGTAAAACTTTCAGATTAATATTTTTACGTATTAACTCCTATTTTTTTGCCAATAATTAATTGGTAAAAATCGGGAACTTACTCAGAGGAAAACGCCGCGAGGCGCGTGTGGATTTTTAATCCACACGCAATCCATTCCAAGCACTTATGCTTGGAATGGATACAAAGGGCCCATTACATGGGCCCTTTGGCCTCGCGGCGTTAACTGCTCTACAGAAAGCCTTCTGAGTAGTCCTGAGAGATGGGGGTTATTTTTTATGCATTATAATAAGGTGGAAATCTGCGGTGTCAATACCTCGAAATTAAAAGTACTTACAGAAAACGAGAAAAAAGAATTACTTAAAAAAATGAAAAATGGTTCTAAAAAAGAAAGAAAAAAGGCCCGTGAAGACTTAATTAATGGCAACTTGAGGCTGGTTCTTAGCGTGGTGCAGCGGTTTAGCAATAGGGGCGAAAATCTAGATGATTTATTTCAGGTGGGGTGCATTGGCCTAATAAAAGCAATTGACAATTTCGACGTCTCTCTTGATGTGCGCTTTTCAACCTATGGGGTGCCGATGATAATAGGCGAAATTAAGCGGCACTTAAGAGACAATAACTCAATAAGGGTGAGTCGCTCATTGCGGGACATAGCCTACAAGGCAATGCAATTGAAAGAGCGAATGCAGCTGGAGAGCGACAAAGAACCCTCTATCGAAGAGATGGCCAAAATTTTAGAGGTGGAAAAAGAAACTTTGGCAGTGGCTTTAGAGGCCGTTGTTGACCCAATTTCTTTGTACGAGCCACTGTTTTCTGACGGCACCGACACCATTTACGTTATGGATCAAATTGGTGACAAAAACGAAGATGTTAATTGGTTAGACGAAATTTCTTTGAAAGAATCTTTAAAAAATTTGACCGATCGCGAAAGAAAAATTTTAGCGTTACGTTTTTTTAAGGGTAAAACTCAAATGGAAGTTGCTAATGAGATTGGTATCAGCCAAGCACAAGTTTCGCGACTTGAGAAAAATACCTTGGATAAAATAAAAAATAACAGCTAAAGAGTCGT
>JAZQJR010000107.1:0-4745 GCA_045541715.1 Acutalibacteraceae bacterium | reverse complement strand
GGAAGTTTTATCCAGGCTTTTGCGTCGATTCCGGAGTTACCTGTCACAGCGGTGCCGAACGCCAAAGTGCACAAAACCAGCACTATGCACACGGCCGCCACGATGATATAGTGCTTCGCGATGATTCTGTAGTCGGACTTGGTTATGACAAAAGCACCAATGTACCCCAACACTATCGCCAAAAATTGCGTCTTAAAATAGCCAAAATTCGAGGTCCTTGAGACGCTGAGCAATAGCAACAACGAATAGATCGACATGGAAATCGAAATTGCCCAGAGAATTTTGTCCGTTCGAGAAAAATAATCCTTGATTTTGTATGAAATCTTCGCCATGCGCGCACCCCCGATGTGACCATTATATTACGCCGTCGTGGCCTCTGCAAGGAGTGCTTTCCTTAAAGTTTTAGCGCTTTTTGGAAGCTTTGTGCGGGCCGCGAGGCCAAAGAAAATATTATTTTCTTTGGGGCTCATAGCTCAACTTTGTTGAGCTATGAGCTGGCCGAAGGCCCAGCAGGGCCTTCGGCGCCTCGCGGCACCCAGGTCTGATCATAGCACTCTCCCTAGAGATGCAGTATTGACAACTCCATTTTACTAAGTTAAAATATAGCTTGTAAAGCACAGCAGCTTTACACTGTTTTGGTTGAGGTGAGTTCTGTGGAGAAGAATCTTGAGGTTTCGACGCTTTTGGATTTCTACGCAGACCTCTTGACGGAGAATCAGCGGCAAGCTTTGAGTCTGTACTACAACGAGGACTTTTCTCTCGCGGAGATTGCTGAGAATCAGGGAATTACTCGGCAGGGAGTGAGGGACACCGTTCAAAAGGCGCAGGTACAGCTTTTTGAGCTGGAGAAAAAATTGCACTTGGCGCAACGATTTAATGAAATGCAAGAAAAAGCGCAAGTGATACTCGAAAACGTTGAGAAAATATTGTTGGCAAATGATCTTGACTCTGTAAAAGCGCTTGCAATTGGGATAAAAAACGCAGCAAAATCGATTCAAAAAGAACAGTAAAGGGGTGCTTGTATGGCTTTTGAGGGGCTCTCGGAAAAATTAACATCGGCGTTCAAAAAGCTTCGCTCCAAGGGCAAGCTCTCGGAGAAAGACGTTCGCGACTCCATGCGTGAGGTTCGCCTTGCGCTGCTGGAGGCCGATGTGAACTACAAGGTAGCGAAGGACTTCACCGACAAGGTCGCCGAGCGCGCCATCGGTGAGGAAGTCATGCAAAGCTTGACCCCGGCGCAAATGGTAATAAAAATCGTCAATGAAGAGCTCGTCGAGCTGATGGGTTCCTCGCAATGCCGCCTGAACACAGCCTCTGCGCCGCCGACGGTAATCATGATGTGTGGACTGCAAGGCTCCGGAAAGACCACACACTCCGGCAAATTGGCCTTGGCACAAAAGAAAAAAGGCCACAGGCCGTTGCTGGTCGCGTGCGATGTGTACCGTCCGGCGGCAATTAAGCAGCTGCAAGTGGTGGCCTCGCAGGCCGGTGTGCCGGTATTCGAGATGGGCCAGGACGATCCAGTCAAAATCGCGAAAAAGGCAATCTCGCACGCAAAGGATCACGGCAACGACATCGTGATTTTGGATACCGCCGGACGCCTGCACATCGACACAGAGCTGATGCAAGAGTTGGCTGACGTCAAAAAAGAGGTGAACCCGACCGAGATCTTGCTCGTTGTGGACGCCATGACAGGCCAAGATGCGGTCAATGTTGCAAAGTCATTCAACGACTTGCTGGAAATCTCCGGGGTAATCTTGACCAAGCTTGACGGCGATACTCGAGGCGGTGCGGCGCTTTCTGTTCGAAAAGTAACCGACAAGCCGATAAAATTCGTCGGCACCGGCGAGAAGCTCACAGATTTAGAGGAGTTTCATCCGGACAGGATGGCCTCGCGAATTTTAGGCATGGGCGACATGCTTTCGCTCATTGAAGAGGCGGAAAGTAAGCTAGATCAGCAAAAGGCTGAGCAGATGGCTGCTCGCCTAATGAAGAACAAGTTCGACTTGGAGGACCTGCTCGAGCAAATGAACCAGATTAAAAATATGGGCTCGTTGAAGTCGATTATTTCCAAGATTCCCGGCATCGCGCAGAAGATTAACGATGAGGACATCGATGACCGGCAGATTGATCGACTATGCGCGATTATCTTGTCCATGACGAAAAAAGAACGTCAGAAGCCAGACATTCTCAATGCTTCGAGGAAAAAACGCATCGCGAAAGGCTCCGGCGTGAAGGTCGAGGATGTCAACAGCTTGCTTAAGCGTTTTGAGCAGATGCAGAAAATGATGAAGCAATTCTCTGGTACGAAGGGCAAAAAGGGCCTTATGAAAATGGCTGGATTGCCTGGCTTGGGTGGATTTAGTAAGCTTAAGTTTTAGATGGGGTTTGAGCAGACCCGGGGGCACCGCGAGGCGCCGAAGGCCCGCAGGGCCTTCGGCCAGCGCAGCACTCAACGGAGTTGAGTGCTGCGCCACAAAGAAAATATTATTTTCTTTGGCCTCGCGGCTGCGGCTAAGCCAAAAGAAAGTTCTCAAATTGAGGGTTCATTCAAGTCTTTATTTTAATAATTTTGTGTTCATCCAGAGGGTAAATGTTGCCTTGTGGTGAAATATATATCAAATTTCGGAGGTGAATTTAATGGCAGTTAAGATTAGACTACGTCGCATGGGCGCGAAGAAGGCTCCTTTTTATCGCATCGTTGTTGCCGACTCGAGATTCCCGAGAGACGGCCGCTTTATCGAGGAGATTGGCTACTACAACCCGATTAAGAACCCTGTCGACTTGAAGGTGAATGCGGAGAAGGTTACCGAGTGGATCTCAAAGGGCGCTCAACCGACCGACACCGTTAAAGCTTTGTTGAAGAAGCATGACATCTTAAAGTAACCGGGGGAATTGTCTTTGAAAGAGTCATTGAGAGAGTCGTTTAAACAGTTGCTGCTAACGTTGGTGAAGGGACTAGTCGAAAAGCCGGACCAAATTTCCATCGAGGTCGGTGAGCCCACCGAGCGAGGCGTTACTGTTTATCGGTTGCACGTTGCGCCCAGCGATATGGGTCGAGTCATCGGTAAGCAAGGCCGCATCGCAAAGGCAATCCGTATGGTTATGCGCTCGTCAGCGTCGAGAAAAAGACAAAAAGTTGCGGTTGAAATCGCACAAGAGTAATTACTTAAGTGGCAAGAATCGGAGTGCCTGAAGCTTGCATCTAGGCGCGCCGCGAGGCGCCGAAGGCCCGCAGGGCCTCCGGCCAGCGCAGCACTCAACGGAGTTGAGTGCTGCGCCACAAAGAAAATATTATTTTCTTTGGCCTCGCGGCCGCAGCGGCTAGCTATCAATCAATCAAGGCACTCCTACAAGAAGGGCGTATTTTTTGGTACGTCCTTTTGTTTTGCACAAGGCTTGAGGGAGGAGATTTGGTTTGAGAAAAAAATTTTTAGAGGTCGGAAAAAGCGTCTCAACGCACGGCCTAAAGGGAGACGTAAAAGTTGACCCGTGGTGCGACGATGGAGAATTTCTTTGCGAGTTTGAGGAGTTATATTTAGACTCAGCGGGCAAAGAGAAAATAAAAGTTTTGTCCGCAAAGGTGCATAAGAACATTGTTTTGATGCGCCTTGAGGGTATCGACTCGATAGAGAAGGCGGAGTTGTTGCGCGGGAAGGTTCTTTTCATGGACAGGGACGATGTAGAGTTGCCTGAAGGTGAGCATTTTATTCAGGACATCTTGGGCCTGAGCGTATTTGATGTCGACACGAATCGTTGCTACGGGAAGGTCACGGATGTACTGAAGACTGGCGCGAATGATGTCTATCAAGTGACGAACGACGACGGCAAAGACTATCTAATTCCGGACATCGATGAGGTCATCTGCGAGGTAGATGTCGACAACAACTTTATGAAAATACGGCCGCTGAAGGGGATTTTCGACGATGAGGATTGACATTTTAACGCTCTTCCCGGACATGTGCAACGCCGTGATGCGCGAGAGTATAATCGGCCGGGCGCAAAAGAAGGGTGTGCTCGAGGTGGTATGTCACCAGATTCGCGCCTTTGCATATGATAAGCATAACCGCGTGGACGACACGACCTACGGCCCGGGGATGGGCATGCTGATGATGGCTGAGCCGATTGCAGCGTGCTTTGAGGCCCTGTGCGAGGACCTTGGAAAGCGGCCAAAACTTATATATATGTCGCCACAAGGGCCGGTCTTGACGCAGGGCAAGGTAAAGGAGCTCGCGACGAGCTGCGAGAATTTGGCCATCCTTTGCGGTCACTACGAGGGTGTGGATGAGCGCTTTATCGAGGCGTTCGTCGACGAGGAAATTTCCATTGGGGACTTTGTCCTGACGGGCGGAGAGTTGCCTGCGCTGATTTTGGCCGATGCGGTAAGTCGACTTGTGCCTGGAGTCCTATCAGATGATGTTTGCTTCGAGGAGGAAAGCCACTACAACGGGCTGTTGGAGTATCCGCAGTACACGAAGCCGGCGGTGTGGCGGGGCCGAGCAGTGCCGGAGATTTTGCTGTCGGGGCACCATGCGAACATCGAGAAGTGGCGCCAAGAGCAATCCTTACTTAGGACGAGACAAAAGAGACCGGATTTGCTTGACGGCTGAACAATTTAATCGTGATCATTCTTTTGGCTTAGCCGCTGCGGCCGCGAGGCCACCGAAAATAAATTTTTATTTATTTTCGGTGTGGCCCAACACTCAACTTTGTTGAGTGTTGGGCTGGCCGGAGGCCCTACGGGC
>JAZQJR010000106.1:0-3383 GCA_045541715.1 Acutalibacteraceae bacterium | reverse complement strand
AAGGTCCTACATATGAAACAAATTTCCCTTGGGGTACCGCGCCCCAGATTGGTCTGCAAGGCATGAGTCAGTTTAATCCTGAACAGCAAATGATGATGCAACAAAATATGTTTGCTATGGGAATGGATTTTGATGAGGATTTCCAAATTATTGAAGGTACCGAGTTTAACCAAGAACTTCAAGGTTCTTCTCAACGGCACTTGCAATTGATGATGCCGCTCCAAGCAGAGCGACGTTTTGAGATGCAGCACAAAGATTATGAAAATCAAGAGACAAACCCAAATATTCCCCAGTTGCCTCATTTGCAGCCGCACAGGTCGATGATACTAGAAAACACAAATGAAACTGTCACTCCGTTAGCGACTGCGAACTTAGATGACATCTCCGACCGTCTTGTGGATGAAATATCAAAGGACAACCCAGATGTCAATCACATTAAAGTTTTGCTGCAAAGAGCCCGTGAGGTACAAAATCCTGGACATTCCGTAAATGGTTTTACCAACTTCAACGATTTGATTAATTTCGTTCTCGAGGTCGCTAATGATTTCGGACGCGACGACATCATTAGCCTCATAGATTCGTGGCGTTATTCGCAGGGCAAATGAGTTGTGAACTTAGAGCGTGTTCATTTAAAAGCGTGACAGTACAATAGAAATCCGATATGATGGAGACATGAAAACAAAAAACATTTCGAAAAGATAAAAAAATTGATGTTGATCTAACAAAAGCCGGTAAAGATATTATCAAGAAAACAATTCTTTAACGCCCTGCTTTGCACGATAGAAAACGGCTATAAATACGAAGCAAGCTAGGAACGAGTTAACATCTGCTCAGAATGTTGTAAACCGAGCTGCGTTGCGCAAGTATCATCTTGAATCTATTGCAATTATCCATGATGATCGCTACTTCGCAACGACGCAGGCTTTTACAGAGCAACTTAACAAGTTTAATGATTTTCTAGGCAAATAGAAAAAGAGAAGGGGCTATGTTGGTTCCTTCTCAACTTTTTTGCTATTTTTTCGGAGAAGCTTCTGAGTTATTGCTTGCAACTCCAGCTGACGCAAACACGAAAGCTACGTTAAAACGCTGCAGGATTTCCGATAGCCATTGCACTTACGCGATGGCCGTCGTTGTCGCTCAATTAAAAAAGGCACTAGCTGGAGATACAAAGGCGTTTATAGCCCTTAGAGATGTGCTTGGCAAAAACTCCAAATTTACGGAGCAAGAAGACTACAAAAAGGATAAAAGCATTCTATGTCTGCGAGCCAAAAGCCTGAGGCAAAATACCTCAAAAAATAAATAAGTGAGGCTTACGTCTATCTTGAAAACTTTTAAAGAATACATTGCTTGAGAAATTTTTTTGATTAGCCAGGCCGCGAGGCCAAAGAAAATATTTTCTTTGTGCCCGAGACTCAGCAAAGTTGAGTCTCGGGTGGCCGGAGGCCCTACGGGCCTTCGGCGCCTCGCGGCGCCCTGCGCTAGATGTCTAGACACTCCTTTATTTTACACCTTATCAAAGCGCTTTTTAAGCATCTGTAAGGCCTTTTTTTCTATTCTCGAAACGTACGAGCGCGATATATTCAACTTTTTTGCCACTTCGCGCTGTGTTAGAGGCACCTTTCCGCCCAGGCCGTACCGCAGCTTGACAATTGTTTTTTCGCGGTCCGACAGAACTTCTTCTATGTACCGGTACATTTTCTCCGCCTGGATTTTGGTATCAAGCTCCTCCACGATGAGGTCCTCGGTTGCCATTACGTCCATAAGTACCAGGGCGTTGCCGTCTTTATCGGTGTCTATCGGCTCGTTCATCGAGACATCTTGCGCGGACTTCTTGCAGTTGCGAAAAAACATCAGGATTTCATTTGCTATCCTCACATTGTGGCTCCAAGAAATCTATCACGCTCGCTGGCAATTTGTCATCACTTGCGCCAAATAGATAAAGGTGGACATTTTCGCCGTCCCACACGATTTTATTTACAAGAGTTCTCAGCGCTTTTCGTTTTTGGTCAACGTCCATTGTATCGAAAGCATGGCCAAAAGATAACGCTAATTTCTTCACATTGTCAAACTCAAGTTGAGATAAACCTTGATTCTTAACCAAATTTTCGAGCTCATCTTTCTTTTGCAGCAATTGCGTTTTTTCGGTATCAAGGCTATTTATCTTTTCAGTGATGTACTTTTGTGCAGGGGAATCTTGTGCGCCAGAAAGAGCTTGCACGAGTGTTGAAATTTCTTTTTCTACATTAGATAAGGCTTGCGAGATTTTTGAAAGCTCGTTTTCATAATCTTCAGTCTTTAAGGTAAGCTCCTTTTTTATGCTAGAAAGTTCCTCCAAAAACCGCGAGTTGTCTGCCGTAAGCTTCTTAATTTCTTCGCAAACGGCCTTGTCCAAGGTGTTACCATTTGGATTTTTCATCTTGCAATTATGAAGATGACTTTTTTCTTTCAACTGGCAAAGGTAGGTATATATGTATTCCCCAGCAGCATTTTTTCGCTGGCTAAGTTTTGGCCGCATATAGTCTCCGCAGTTTCCGCAGAACAAAAGTCCCGACAAAAGCGCCGTATTGCTTTTGGGCTTGTGATACGACTTTGAAGCATTTTGCACCAATTGATTTTGCACTGCAATCCAATCTGACGAGGAAACGAGCCCTTCGTGCTGCCCGACAGAAATGATCCAATCTTTGATATCCCGCGTGTAGTGGCGACGCCCATCTTTTTGGATCGTCTTATTATACGACATTACCCCGTGTTGGCCATCAAATTTACTTTTCACGCCGTCGTCGTCTGAAAATTCAACACCGTTATCCTGGAAAAATTTAAAAGCACCTTCGTCGGCCACCATGTACACCGGGTTTTCAAGGATATTTTTTATCGTAAACCTCGTGAAGGCCCTTCCGTTTTTCGTCTTAATGCCGCGCTGTATCAAATAAGTTTCGACCTTGGTTAAGGAGTTTGTTTCCAGGAATTTTTTGAATATTAACTTTACTAAATCCGCTTCATTAGGGACGATTTTAAGCCTAAACATCTGCTTTGATTTTCCGTCAACGACCATTTGCTCGACTTTTTCGGACTTATAGCCCGTGGGCGACGTGCCGCCAAGCCATCGGCCAGTTCTTGCGAGCAGCAACATATTATCGCGGATTCTCTCGGCGATGGTCTCCCGTTCCAGTTGCGCAAAAACGGACGCGATGTACATCATCGCTCTTCCCATCGGCGTAGAGGTGTCGAATTGCTCCTTTATTGAGACGAAAGCTATGTTTCGGTCGTTCAAGTCCGTTATTAGCGAGGAAAAATCGCTTACATTTCGGCTGATTCTATCAAGCCGATAACAAACGATGTACTCCACTTTCTCTTTTTTTGAGTCTGCCATCATCCGCTTGAAC
>JAZQJR010000105.1:0-2019 GCA_045541715.1 Acutalibacteraceae bacterium | reverse complement strand
AGGGGCTGGCCGAAGGCCCTGCGGGCCCTTCGGCGCCTCGCGGCGCCAAGCTGCTTATTTATGGCACTCCAGCACAAAGAGGAACATTCCGATTAAATCAAGTCGGAGGCCAAGCGGTCTTAGGAAGACAAGACTCACTGACAACTCCTTGGCTCACAGAACGACATGGCTACGATCCGACTTAGGGGCTGGCCGAAGGCCCTGCGGGCCCTTCGGCGCCTCGCGGCGCCAAGCTGCTTATTTATGGCACTCCAGCACAAAGAGGAACATTCCGATTAAATCTATTTAATGACACAACAGACCAACAAAGCTAATTTGAAGATTAATCCGAGTTGAGCTATACTTGATGTAACATTGACGAAGGGGAAAAACTATGAGGATTGCACTATTTTCTGACACATATTTGCCGGAAATCAACGGCGTCGCGATTCACGTCGCCGCGCTGAAGGAAGGTCTGGAGGCGCTTGGCCACGAGGTTCTTGTGGTGACGACCACGCCAAAAGATAAAACCAGCTTCGACAGCAACGGCGTCTTGCATTGTCCGAGCATACAGCTGAAAAAAATATACGGCTACGGGCTCTCCATGCCGATAAACATGAGACAATTTAACATAATAAGGAAATTTAATCCAGATGTTATCCACATTCACACGGAGTTTGGCATCGGACTTTTCGGCATACTCGTCTCGAAAATGCTGCGGCGGCCGGTCATCTACACGCTGCACACCATCTATGACGACTATGTCTACTATGTGGTGCCGCGGCCGCTCGTCAAGACTGGCCAGCGCGTTTTCTACAAGTACATAAAGTCGCTCTACAAGCGCGCCACCGTCATTACAGGGCCCTCGCCGAAGAGCCTTGAATACCTTAACAACGCCGGTCTTCACAGAATTATCGAGATAATTCCGAACCCGGTTGATGTCGAACGCTTTTCGCTTGAGAATGTCGAGCGTGAGGAAGTTGCGCAGGTCCGAAGCAAGTACAACATTCCAAATGATGCCTTCGTTGGGTGTATAGTTTCTCGGGTCGGCAAGGAGAAAAGTATCGATGTTTTGCTCGACTATATTGCGAAGTATTCGACAAAGAACGAGAAATTTAGATTTTTAATCGTTGGCGACGGTCCGGCAAAAAAAGACCTCGAGGCGCAAGCAAAACGTCTCGGAATAGACAAGGCTGTCATTTTCACTGGCAAGGTACCAAACGGCCAGCTGCTGCCATACTACGCGGCCTGCGACGTTTTCCTTACGGCCTCGCTTTCCGACACGAACTCCATCTCAATGCTAGAGGCAATGTCCATGGGGCTGCCGATAATTCAACGCGAGGATATCATCAACAAGGGGCAAGTCGTCGAGAATGTCAATGGTTTCATCTTCACCGACGAGCATTCCTTTGGCGAGAAGCTGGACCTTGTCTACAACATGAGTGCCGTCGACCGCGTCGAGCTCAGCAAGCGCGTGCGCAACAGCGTAATTCAGAGCAACACCAAAAATAATATGGCAGCCAAAATTGTCAGCGTCTACGAGAATGCTATCGATATTTTTTGAAAGAATTAAGCGATACATAGATATGTATCGCTTTTGGTTTATTTTTTGTTTTTAAACAATGTTGCAGCCATCAGTAATCGTAGCGTGACCAGGCTTATTGCCACCAAACTGGCCGGAAAAAATTGCGATCTGCATCTGTCTTATAGCTTCATCTTTAGGTACACCAGAACGTATCAAATCATCGCAATACTTTTGAGCTCTTACCATTTGAGAATATAATTCCGGAAGATCGCTGTTTTTTACGCAAATTGTTTCTTTAGTACCATTTGTATTAGTTACAGTTACTGAAGATGCCGCAGCAAGAGTTGGAAAGTTTTCTTCTAACTGTGGTCCGCTCATTGTTTGGGGAATTTTTGGTATTTGAAACATTATACGTTTCGGTGGCTGTTGAGCCGAGGTTGTGTGCAGACATAAAACCGCAACTGAAGTTATACCCATACCTATAATTTTCTTGCTAAGTTTAACTTTGTTTTTTT
>JAZQJR010000104.1:0-3520 GCA_045541715.1 Acutalibacteraceae bacterium | reverse complement strand
ATTGGAAAAATGTTCATCGCAGATTTTGCCGTTGGATAGATAAAGGAATTTGGGAAAATATTCTAGCCGCGCTGATAGATGACGCGGATTTTTAGTGGTTGGGATTGCCGCCTTTTAAGATTTTGTGCAAAGAAATAACACTTTTGTCTTAATGGTACATATACACTCTGTAATGCTGGTAAAATCGCTATTAACGCGAGTATAATTCACATTTATTATCGAAAAAACTTAGGTCGCGTCTTGTCATGCGAGGTCACTCGCGGGGGGGGGGCAACACGAAAATACACCTGTCCGTGAATGCTCATGATATGCCGGTGCGATTTTTGGCATTGCTAAATTCCGGTATATGCAAGCAAATATCCTGTAAAATCAAATTCTGAAAAACTGTATAAGTAGATGCTTCTTTTAACTTTTACCGTTTGTGAAAACCATAGCAATATATGCAACATTAGCAACGCCCGATTTTTTATCACAGAGGCTACCGTTGCGGATTGCTCAATTGCAGAAGCGCTAATCACCGAATTTCAAGCTGAATATTTGCTAGCCGACCGTGGTTATGACACTGACGACATCATTAGCAGCGCGCTTCAAACGGGAATGACGCCAGTAATTCCTCCGGAAAAGAACCGCAAAGTTCTGCGCAACTACGATAAGCATATTTACAAACTACGTCACCTCGTTGAAAATGCTTTTTTGCATCTCAAGAAATGGCAGGGCATCGCTACGCGTTATGCTAAGAACGTTTCTTCCTTTGTTGCTGCAGTTCAAATTAGATGCATTGCTCTTTGGCTAAAAATTTATTGACTACGCGATCTAATCTATTTGCTCGTACTAAAAAGAATTTTCCTAGCATGAACTCCGCATTTTGTCTCTCGAGTTTTATTTAAATGCTCAACTATGGCACTGCCCTATTCCAATTTCTTATTGACAAGCAATTTTAAATTTAGTATACTTAAAGTACTGTAGGGGTATAGCTCAGATGGTAGAGCAGTGGTCTCCAAAACCACGCGCCGAGGGTTCAAATCCTTCTGCCCCTGCCAATGCGGAACACCATAAGAGACATTGAATGTTTTTAAGTTCTCTTTCTGAAGAGTAGATTGGTTAACAAGCTATCTGCTCTTTTTTGTGTACCCAAAAGATTTTTTGTAACTGACTTTTTGGGACGGCTCAATTTGGGAATCTGGGCATTAATAAACTCCGGCATATGCAAGCAAAAAACCTGTAAAAATAAATCCTGAAAAACTGCATAAGTAGCGACCGCCTTTAATTTTCACCGTTTTTGAAAATCGCAACCATATATGTAACATTAGCATTACTTAAAAACGGAAATATCGACATGAACGGCCGATTAAAAGAACATCGTCAAATCAATCATTTCGAGGGAGCGGGAAACATAGCCGGGAAAATTATCACTTAGATTTTCCCGTCACTATGGCTCACTTACGTATTAAGCCAAAATTGTGCTATAATAAACCCAATATTTTTATTTTGGCGAAGGACTTCAATCATGCTTACAAACTTTTCTTTATTGAATTCAAACGCATACACAACATTCGTGCTGCGGCAGCTGGTGCCAGCGGTAGTCGTCTTTTTTGTCGGATGGTTCTTGGCGGGCAAGCTTACTGTGATGATAAAAGCGGCCATGGAGAAATACAAGCTTGACGAAAGCATAGTTTCCTTTTCGAATTCGTTGCTGAAGGTTGTCTTTCGCGGAATCGTTATTTTGATGGTCGTCACTTGCTTTGGCGTTAACGTTTCATCGATTATCGCGGCACTGGGTGCAGCACTCGTGACGGTGGGTTTGGCGCTGAAAGACAACCTTGCGAACGCGGCAAGTGGTGTCATTATAATTACGAACAAGCCGTTTAAAATCGGCGATACCCTCGAGACGAGCGAGGTGAAGGGGCACGTTGAGAAGATTGAGATGCTTTTTACAACGCTCTCTACGCCCGAAAACAAGGCGATTGTTATCCCAAACTCGAAGCTCACCTCGAATTACGTTGTTACCGCCTCGGCTCACGCCAAGCGCCGCTTGGATATTCCCGTGCCAATTAAGAAAACAACAAAACTCGCCGAGATTCAGCCATTGCTTGATGGGATTATTAAAAATCAAGAAAATCTCTTGGCTGAACCGCCGGCTAGCATATCAATAGATAGTTTCGACGACGAAACCGTGACCATCTTGGTCAGCGTTTGGTGCGAGGCGAAGAATTCTAGTTCGCTCGAGAAAGAACTGCGCGGTCGTATAAAGACTGAGCTTGACCGCAATAATATCGACTTTTAGGGGGAGGAACTTCTGTGGAGTTTGATGCATTTACCGCCGGCGTGAGCCTGGGCGGTCTGAGGAGCAAAAACGACATTAAGCTGCTGATTTGCTATATGCTGTTCAGCGTCGGCCAGCCGCTGTCGAAAGATGAGGTTCTCTCCGCGCTGCAGGAGAAGGGCCTCGCGAACTACTTCGAGATAAATGACGCATTTTCCGACCTTCTTAGCAACGGTAACATCCAGCCCGACGAAAATAATTCCTCAAAATTTGTCATAACAGAGGCCGGCAAGCTCATCGCAACACAACTCGACTCGGCTTTGCCCATCTCCGTGCGCGAGAAGGCCCTTGAAGCAACACTTAGCCTCTTGGCCAAGATTAAGCGCGAAAGCGAAAACACCGTTACGATAAAAAAAGAGCCGGCTGGCTATTCCGTCCAATGCAACATCTCCGGCGGCGAGGAAGTCGATCTTTTAGGCATAAGCCTCGTCGTACCAGACAACATGCAGGCCGAGCTCGTTAAGAAGAATTTTCAAGCCGACCCGGATTTAATTTACGCCTGCACTTTGGCTCTGCTTACAAGAGATGCAGGCCTCATCAAAAATGCACTGGAAACGTTACAAGAACGCAAATAAAACGGGAGTTTTGATTAAATAACCATACCGATAGACTTGCTGACATGAAAGGGCCGCGTAAAGGGGCAGTGCCTAAAATAGAGACCATATGATATAATGATGCTATGGAAAATAAAATTAAATGCCCAAAATGTGGGAACGAAGAAGCCTGGAAGGCTGGCAAGCCACGCGGGAAACAGCAATATAAATGCAAGGCGTGCAAAAGGAAGTTCACAACGGAGCTAAGCTACAGCACGGAGTTTAAACAAAAAGCTATCGCAATATTTTATGAAGGGAACAGCGGTCGAGCAGTTGGCCGGATGGTGGGAATAAATAGACCTCTTGCGAAATTAACAGAGTTGTCAAAATTCAAATACCAGCAACCAAAAAAACGTAGATAACGGTGTTTTTCCGGCTTTTATTTGATTTGTTTCGTCATTACATGCTTTACATTTCATAAATCTAGTATATCATAAATGTTTCCATAGGGCACTACCCACCTTTTTGTAGAGAGTGCTTTATAGAAGATTTTAGATATAATAAAACGGTGAAAAAGGTAAGGTTATTTGTAAGCAAAAAATACTAGGCCGTGTCATCAATAAATTTTGGAAGAGTGTTACTCAAATAATCAAATGTGATATAA
>JAZQJR010000103.1:0-11299 GCA_045541715.1 Acutalibacteraceae bacterium | reverse complement strand
ATTCGTTTTACTGAAACTCTGTTCGAGGAGCTAAATAAAATTGCTTCAGAAAATGGCGTCTCTTTTAACTTACTCGTTCTTCAGTGCTGCAAATACGCAATAGAAAATATAAAATCCGATAATAATTGAATATTGTTCCTTTAACTTCCATGTACATGGAAGTTTATTGATTTTTTTATAACAAATCCGTTTATAATTATATATTTGCTGCTTGTTAGTTTGCAATAGCCGCTTATTAGTTTGTGTATATCATTCTTTTCAACGTGTACCCTCTAAACTAAGGGGGATTTTTCATGTCTAAATCGAAAAAAATACGCAAAGAAAACGAAATAAAATATATACAGCTTGGTCTCAATGTCTCTTACTACAGAAAGCTAGCCGGTTACACACAAGAAGAATTAGCTGAAGCTACCGACTTAAGCCGCTCCTATATAAGCGCAATCGAGGCTCCAAATGAAGTGAAAACATTTTCGCTAGAGGTCTTATTTGACATTGCGAAGGTCTTAAAAATAGAGCCATATAAATTGCTTGAGTTCAGATAGGTTATAAAGTTCTCCAATTGGGGAACTTTTTTTTGCTATTGTTATCTGTCAATCAATATATATTGTATTTTAGTCAATAATAATTATCTTGTCAACCTGATAAAATTATTTTAGACGGAGTGATGAGATTTGAAAGAAGTATACAAAGATAAATATATAAAATTAGGATTAAAAATTTCTTATTACAGAAAATTGAGAGGACTGACTCAAGAAACGTTAGCCGAAATAATTGACAAAGACCACTCATATGTTGGCCAAATTGAAGCTCCAAATGTTTGCAAAGCTATCTCTTTGGACACATTGTTTGACATTGCTCTTGCGTTAAACGTCGCACCAAGTAAGTTTTTAGATTTTGAAGATGATACTTGAATTTAATCAATTTCTAATTTTATTTTGATTATAAAAAAAGCTCGCATAATGCGAGCTTTTCGAGTATTAAGAAAGTTCAAATAAACTTCAGCAAAAAAGACAAAATAAGTGTTAATAAAAATTGTGATGCAACAACTTTGATTGTGGTACTCCAGTCACGGTTAGTGATAAACTTATATGAAAAGAATAACACTAATTGACTTAAGTAAGAGATGCAAAAAACAATAATATCATTAATTGTAGAAATCTCTAAATTTACAAAAAAATTTAAAAATATCAAAATTAGCGTAACCGGCAAAAGTGGAAGTTGAGATAACCACATCGATTTGGTTATATAGAAAAATCGCTCTTTAAATGTTGAGTGTTTGCAAAACAAATAGTCAGTCGCCAACACAAAGAGACTATTGCACACTATCACGGACAGCATCGTCATTAGAATAATCGATACGTTTCCAAAAAGCGAAAGAAAGTTAAAAAAAACTAGACCCTTCACATAGTAAATAGTTGCCACCAAGAAAACTGAAATAAAAATAATGGCAGCAATAAAAAAATTATTTTTTAATATTCTTCTCATAAGTTACCTCCAATGCCCAGTTATCACATACTGCTCAATTACCGCCGCTAAAAGATAAACACAACTTATGATAGAGAGCAACAATGTCGCTTGTTTTAGTAAATCTCTTAAACACACTTCTCTTTTTCGCTTCTCAGAAAGTGCCGTTCCTCCAAACACCGAAAGGCATATCCCAATAAACTCTAACAAAACAAAAATGATTGTATGCACCGTATGAACACCTATCAATGTTGTACTTAACACAAAGCTATTCATAAATAAAAACAAACAGCCCAATACTCCCGACGAAAAAAAACTTAAAATAAACGAAAATAAAGCCACAGCCATATTGTGGACAGCTATACTCAATATCATCTCACTTTTACTGCCAGCAAGAAATCTTAGATAGCAGGCTATATTGCTTAAAGACACCGCAGCATTTACACCCTGAGTAGACTTTAATTGAAATACAATAAAAAATGGAACAAAGATTCCAACAATAATTGAACAGCCCAAAAATATGTAGATTCTCTTAAAAAAGGTCGTTCTCTCATTCGTATGCATATTCTTCAACAAATTTTATTCTCCTATCAATGGGTATACCGCTAAAATTGAGACCTAGATTTTCATATGAGCTGTCATCTTTTATAGCTTTTAGTCCTTGTAAGACTGCATCTTTACCGATATCATTTATCGCGTAAGTATCTGCTAACCATTCAGATTTTTGATTAATCCTTTGAACAAAAGGTAAATAAGCACACAAGAAAACAAGATATCCAATAAGTGGTAAAATAGGTGAAAAAATATTGCTAGATGCACTCTGAACTATCAAACCCAAACTAATAAAAAACGCATAAGTCATAAATATAAATATTGAAATAATAAAAACGTTCGCTACTCGACAAGCCTTCTTCAAATGTCCTACTTCGTGGGCAAATATATATTTCCGTAAAACTTCTCCACCACAAAAAACATCCTTGTGAATTAGAATGGTATTGTCCGCATAATAGGCAAACCCAAAACTTTTATTTGAAAAATTGCGTACGGAACCATAAGAGAACATTAATGCAACTTTATACTCTTCGCCATCAGAAATACAGACGCTAAAAATTCGATTTAAAATTACATTTCTGAATCTAAACAGTATCGCATATGTTGCCAATACAAACCCAAAGACAATACCAGTTTTGCTAACTTCTTTTGCAAGAAAAAAAGCGGCTACGCTCATAAATATAGTTAAAGCAAAATCACAAAATCTATGTCTGGCTTTAACAGCTTCATAGCATTGAGCAAACTTACAATCTCTATTGTTTATTCCTAACTTTATAATCTTGTCACTAAAAAGAGAGATAGAATCACCAGCTTTGCTCCAGCAAAAGAATCCTTGATATAGCTGAGACCAAAAACCCAACTTTTTAACATGGATATCTTTATAGTGAGACACATCAACGTCATCCACATTAATTTTTATTACAAGCGGAAACTTTATAGGAAAATAAAAGCATGCCGCAACGCACATTACTAAAAATATTGTGTTTGCAGAGCCTATATTAATAACTGCGTCGCGCTGCCATATTGCGTAATAGTAGCTTACCAGAAACACTAATGATACACAAAGAAAAAATAGATTTGCACTAGAAAAAACTTTTTTTTTCTTTTTCATATCAATTTATCTCCTTAAAAAGATAGTTGGGGACCTTTAAGCAGTCCCCACTTCATACCTATGAAAAAAACATTTATCCCACGCTCAGTAAACCGAATGCAGCGCCCAAAACAACTGTTACAGGAGCTGCTGCCACTGCGCCTGCTGCAAGTGCTGTTGCAAGACCCGCTCCGGACGTCCAACCTAGACCAGCGGCAGCAGAGGCAGCACCCGCAGACGCGATAGCCCCTACTGCAGGTGCTACCGCGACTGCAGCTGAACCGGTCGCACCAACAGCCGTTGCAACGCTAGCAACTGTAGGCGCTGTAACAGCAGCGGCAATAGCCCCACAAAGCGTAGGATTAGCTGATAAGATATCGTCTATTACAATATTATCCTTCGATTTAAAGCTATAAAAGTTTTTTAAGTTACCGGTATCGCTAATATCATAGCGGTACTCATCTAAATCTTTAGACTTGCTAAACAACATTTCGTTAACCTTAGCACGAGGCGAAAAGCAACTCAATATTGCGTGGTTTTCATCTAGTTTCTCTACCGACACGCTATTGCAAACTCTTAAAAGTTCTCTGTTCCCAAAAAACTTAACAGTACTAATAGCTGTAGCCATTAAAACAGATACCACAAGAACAATACTGAGCATTTTGTTTTTACTGCAATTTACCAGGTTCATTTTAATTTGCCTCCATTTTTGCGAAAGATTTGGCATTGATAAATTAAACAATTAACTTATAAGTTTTTCCGGAAAACAGTATAATATATTGCAATATCGCTATAAATTAATGATTAAATTTTATAATGCACTTTCATTATATCATTGAGAAATGATTTTTCAACAATATTTTCCAAAAAACACAGATTCTGCTAAAACAATAAAAATACATTAACATATTGCAATTATTTGTTTAACAGCAACTCAAGCTTTTTAGCAAGTCAAAAACATAATTACTCCCACGCGACAGCAGAATGGCAGTGTTTTCTAAATAATCAAACGTGATATAATAGAAAGAAAAGGACGGTAATAGCTATGTACAGCTGCAAAAAGTGCGAGTCAAATGAATACGTAAAAGCCGGCTTTGTAAAGGGAGAACAGCGCTACAAATGTAAAAAAATGTGGCTGCCAATTTGTGCCAACATGACATAAAGGCAGGAGCAAGCAAGAAAAACTCCTGGCGGTCTGGATGTATGCACATGGATATTCGTTTCGGACCATCGCCAAGTTTTTTAAAGTCAACGTTCATTCGGCGTTCGTTTGGGTGAAAACGTTCGCAAAAAATAACTATTCTAAGCCGGCGCCAATTGACGATAGCGTCATCATTGAACTCGATGAAAGGTGGCCTTTTTACGCTCAAAAAAAGACAAGTTTGGATCTGGAAGGCTTATTGCCAAACAACAAAACAGCTCGTCGATTTGGAATGTGGCGCACGAGATGCTGAAACATTTAGAAAAATGTATGAGCGATTGAAAACGTGGAACGTCAAGATCTTTTTTAGTGATAGATACAGTGTTTATCGTGATTTTATACCACACAAACGTCTAATTCAAACAAAAGCAGAAGCACATTTAATTGAAAGTTACAATTTCCAGCAACGACACTGGTTTGCAGGATTTAGACGTAAAATATGCTGCGTTTCCAGTTCACTCGAAATGATTGAGTTAACGATGTTCCTTTACGCGTCCTTTCATGTCAATAAATCTATCGATATAGTTATTTGACCAGCACCCCCCAGTTATTGTACATCATAAAGAGAAAGTCTTTGGAGAGACAATACAACGAGTTGAAATTTATTACAAGATGATAGGACAAGTGCAGATTCCAAAATTCAGCCGGTCACAAAAAGATGGCTATAAAAAATATTTTGGACACACAAAAAAAGAGCAGATTGCCTGTTAAAACAATCTGACTCACCAGGCCCTAAATATTAAAAGTAGTTATAAGAAATCTCAAATCCCTTATAACTACCCGCACTGGTGCAGAGTACCACAAGGGTCATTAAAGTGAAAAGCGCGAGAGATAAAAATAAAAAAATAACGTTAGACCCTGGTACGCGACTTGGGTCCAGCGTCACGCTGGTGCGGATAACAGGAGTCGAACCTGCATGAAATTGCTTTCATATGGACCTGAACCATACGCGTCTGCCAATTCCGCCATATCCGCACATTAAATTTTCTTTACTTTTGACAAGTGAGCTCTTAAGAAGCTTAAAAGGGTTTCTTTCTCATCCGCAGAAAGGTTCTCAATAAAAACTGGCACAAATAAGCCCGCCTTTGTAAAAAGGAACCACACGTAATCTGTCTTTTTGAGCTTGACAACGTTATTATACATTATTCTAGCGGTGGAATTCAAGGCATGATTCTTAAAAATAGCAGCGTCTTCTTCAAAGTAGGACTCGCACAGGTAACTCGCACTTCCTGTGGTCTCGAATAACTGTGCAAACACTACTTTTTTGCACCATTTTATGGGAAGCATCCAAGTTAAAGATAAGGCAAAAAACTCGTTAAACCTAGAGCGTGTCGTCAATAAAGCTTGGGTGCGTATTGTTAGATTTGATGAAAATCAATAATATTAACATCAAGGTCTGGTAAAAACGCAAGACCTACATTTAAAATTGCAAGTAGGCAATTTATGTCAATTATGGAAGGCTTTCTTTTAAAAACAAGATGATAATCTCGTCTTTTTCAATCTAAATGTTTCTACTGTTTTCATCAAGCGTTTGCCTGGCGTTGGTGCAATATAGCCAGGCTTTATTGACGATGCGCTTTACGGCAAGTTTAAGGTGAGGAAGTTGCTGTTTAAACTTGCCAAACTTATTGTAGGCGCACACAAAAACACGCATTATAGCTTGAAAGGTCTCCAGCGATCGAAAAAAAGCATTTGGATTTGCGTTGAAACGCAACGATGTACTTGAGGATGTCAGAATCGACGCTTTCGACTGATTTATCGCGGAAGAAAAAATGATGCCCGCTATACGACACTTTTTGAGGCATTGCTAAAATTCAGTATATGCAAGCGAATACCCTGTAAAATCAAATTCTGCAAAACTGCATAAGTGGTCTCGAAAGTGTTGGTTAAATAACTATATCAATAGACTTATTGGCATGGAAGGCCGATTAAAAGAACATCGTTAAATCATTCCGATTGTCTTGAAACGCAGCGGATTTTTCGTCTACATCTCGCAAACCAGTGTCTTTGAGGAAAGTTGTTACTTTCGATCAAATGCGCTTATGATTTTGTTTGAATTAGACATTTGTGTGGTATAAAATCACGATAAACGCTGCATCGATCGCTAAAAAAGATTTTTACGTTCCATTTTTCAATCGCTCATACATTTTTCTAAATGTTTCAGCATTTCGCGCGCCACACTCCCAATCGATGAGCTGTTTTGTTGTTCGGCAATAAGCTTTCCAAATCCAAACTTGTATTTTTTTTGATTGCAAAAAATGCCACATTTCATCGAGCTCAATCATGACGCTATCGTCAATTGGAGCCGGCTTGAAATAATTGTTTTCCGCAAAACTCTTCACCCAAACGAACGCCGAATGAACGTTGACTTAAAAAACTTGGCGATGGTTCTAAATGAATAACCGTGCGCGTACATCCAGACCGCCAGGAGTTTTTCTTGCTTGCTCCTTCCTTCCTTTCTGCCTTGTAGGAACAAATTGGCAGCCACATTTCTTGCATTTGTAGCGCTGTTCGTCCTTTACAAAGCCAGCTTTTACGTATTCATTTGACTCGCACTTTTTTGCACTTGTACATATTTATATCACCATTTTCTGCCTGTTATATCACATTTGATTATTTGAGTAACACTCCTCCAAAATTTATTGATGACACGGCCTAGTATTTTTTGCTTACAAATAACCTTACCTTTTTCACCGTTTTATTATATCTAAAATCTTCTATAAAGCACTCTCTACAAAAAGGTGGGGAGTGCCCTATAGAAGCATTTATGATATACTAGATTTATGAAATGTAAAGCATGTAATGACGAAACAAATCAAATAAAAGCTGGAAAAACAAAGGCGGGAACCCAAAAGTACAAATGCAAAATATGCAGAAAATATTACACCCAGGGAAACAAAAAGAAAGTCCATAGCGAAGAAACCAAGAATCAGGCGATAAAATTATATTTGGATGGAAATAGTGGCTGAGCTGTTGGTAGAATTTTGGGGATTGGTAAAAACATGTGCCTGTATTGAATTCGGAAATATGCGAAAAATATTGAGTCCAAAGAAACTCCAAATACGCGGGTTAACGTCATTGAAATGGACGAATTGTATAGCTTCGTCGAGAGAAAAAAACAGATTTTACGCGATAACACTGGTCAGTAGAGATACACGAGAAATCGTAGGCTTCGACATAGCTTTCGACAAAAGTCGCGAGCGAATTCAGTGCTTAGTTGATCGCTCCGTAAAGGCGCGCCAGTACTATTCTGCCGCTTATTCGGCATACGCAGAAGTGCGCTACGAAGGCGCTCATACTTTGCAAAAAACAAAAGCCAGACCTACACCGTTGAAGGTGTAAACTCTGACTCGAGACACTACCTTCCGCCTTTACTCCGAAGGTCCAAATGCTTTTTTCGATCAATTGAAACAGCTAAGGCTGTCTTCAAAATTTTTTTTAATGCATTCAATCTATTTGCTCGCGCTAAAAAGAGTTTTCCTCACCTGAAATCCGCATTTTGTCTCTTGAGTTTTATTTAAACGCTCGACTAGGGCATTCCTAAAAGGTGGCGCCGCACTAAACCGCGCGGCGCCTTTGCTCTATTTTTATTCAACTGCTGCCAAATTACCCTCAAGCCTATCCAACTCGTCACTCAGCTCAACCGGCAAATTTTCTCCGAACTTTTTATAAAACTCGCGTATCTCAGCGACTTCTCCCTTCCAAAGGCCAATATCTATCTTAAGCAGCCTCTCAACGGTCTTGCTATCTAAGTTCAAGGCCTCAAAGTTAAGGTCATCCGCAAAGGGAACCTCGCCAATCGGAGTGCTTTTGGCGTCAAGCTTATCGTCGCACCGAGCAAGAATCCACTCGAGCACGCGCATATTTTCGCCGAATCCAGGCCACATAAAGGCGCCATTCTCGTCGGTCTTAAACCAGTTAACATTGAAAATTTTGGGCGCCTTGTCGCCGAGTTTTTTACCCATCTCGACCCAATGCGCGAAGTACTCACCCATGTTATAGCCGCAAAAAGGCAGCATGGCCATCGGGTCGTGACGCACAACGCCAATTTTTCCGGTCGCAGCAGCGGTCGTCTCGGAGGACATCGTTGAACCAATGAATACCCCGTGATTCCAGTCGCGAGCCTGATAGACAAGCGGAATAGTCTTCTCACGGCGGCCACCAAAGATAATCGCGGAAATCGGCACACCTTGCGGCGAGTCAAACTCAGAGCTTATGCACGGACAATTCTCCGCGGGCGCGGTAAAGCGACTATTCGGATGCGCCCCTTTCTCAGGCGAAGTTTTCCCGTTCCAAGGCTCGCCCTTCCAGTTTATCGCATTTTCCGGCGGGTTCTTGTCGAGGCCCTCCCACCAAACCGTGTTGTCGTCCAAGTTGAGCGCCACGTTGGTAAAGAGCGTGCCGGACATCGTCGAGTGCAGCGCATTCGGATTTGATTTCTCATTCGTGCCAGGCGCCACGCCAAAGAAACCATTCTCTGGGTTAATCGCCCACAAACGGCCGTCCTCACCGATGCGCAGCCACGCGATGTCGTCGCCAACGCAATGAATTTTGTAGCCTTTTTTCTTGTAGACTTCAGGCGGAATCAGCATCGCCAAATTCGTCTTGCCGCAGCCAGACGGAAACGCCGCAGCTACGTACTTAATGTCGCCATCCGGGCTCTCAACGCCCAAAATCAGCATGTGCTCCGCTAGCCAACCCTCTTTGCGGCCCAAGTATGATGCAATCCTCAGCGCAAAGCACTTCTTGCCGAGAAGCACGTTGCCGCCATACGCGGAATTGACCGAGATAATCGTGTTATCCTGTGGGAAGTGGCAAATGTATCGCTGCTTTTCGTCCAGGTCGCACGACGCATGAAGGCCGCGAACCCATTCGTTGCTGTCGCCAAGAACATCCCAAACCTTTTGACCAACACGCGTCATGATGGCCATATTTAGCACGACGTAAATCGAGTCCGTAAGCTCCACGCCAATCTTCGCAAACGGCGAGCCAATCGGCCCCATCGAGTACGGAATCACATACATAGTTTTGCCGGAGTAGCTGCCGCGCGCGATGTCATAGAGGCGAGCATACATCTCCTCCGGCGCCTGCCAATTGTTTGTCGGGCCTGCTTCTTCCTTCGCCGGCGTGCAAATAAACGTCCGGTCTTCTACCCTGGCCACGTCATTAATGTTAGAGCGGTGCAGATAGCAGCCCGGCAACTTCTCCTGATTCAGCTTTATAATCTCGCCAGTTTTGCAAGCCTGCTCGCGCAATTTTTCAAGTTGCTCCTCCGAGCCATCTATGAATACAACACCGCTAGGGTTCACAAGGTTCTTCATCTCTTGCAGCCACGCAAGAACTGAGTTGTTCGTCGTCATGCGAAAATATATCCTCCAAAACTAAAATGTCCATACTATTATGGGAAAAAGCAAAAAATATATGAGCAAAAGAAGGAAGCGCTCTACTCAATGAACTTTTTGAGGTTTAGCCAAACGCGGGCCGCGAGGCCAAAGAAAATAAATAAATATTTATTTATTTTCTTTGCACCCTGGAGCCCAACTTTGTTGGGCTCCAGGGTGGCCGAAGGCCCGTAGGGCCTTCGGCGCCTCGCGGCGCCAAGCTGTCAAATTAGATCTTTCTTAAAAGTTCACAGATAAAACATCATCGCGACATAAGTTACGACCGTTGCAACGGCCAAAACCACAACCAAACTCTGGTCAAGGTAGGCAAGCACAACCGCCACGATAAAGCCGAGTATTCCCGGGATGAGGCCGTAAGAGGCGTTGAACACCTCGGGGATGAGCATCGCTGTCAAAACGGCGTACGGCAAATAGGCAAGCAGCGACTTTACGAAGGTATTTTGTATTTGTTTCTTGCAGAAGATGAGCGGCAACATTCTGGTAAAGTAGGTCGTCACAAACAAAATCAGCACGCAGACCCAAACATATGTATTACTCATTCTCGGTGTCCTCCTTGCTATCGTCGGTATCCTTAACCGGCCAAATGAACGCCGCTACACTCGCACTGAAGATTGAGCCAAAAACCAAAATCCAAGAAGATGCCGAACGTCCCATCATGTTAACGAGAGCTGCATTGATTGGCTTAATGCCTTGCAAAATGTAGCTCACAAGGCCGGATAAAATTGCTGTAAAAAGAATCGGGCGTGACTTTTTCATTGCAGGGACAACCGCAGCAATTAGCATCGCGTAGAGAGACATACTCATCGCTATGCAGATGTCTTGCGGCACCAAGGTGGTCGCAACAAGCCCTACAAGCGTGCCGAGGCCCCAAGCAAAATACGGGAACGCCATAACTCCTAGGAAATAATCGCCGGAAATGCGGCCCTCTCGACGAATGGTAAGCGCAAAAATCTCATCGGTATTGCCCATAGCTATAATCAATCTTTTCCAAAAGCTGATGTTTGGCTCAAGACGCTGTGACATGGATAGCGAAAGCACAATATTTCTAAGGTTGATGACCAAAAGCGCAACAAAAATACTCGCATAGGCAACGTTTTCCAGGGCTAAAGCCATCGTTGTCATGAGGCCGACGCCGGTAAAACTCAGTAACGATGCCGCCATCGTGGAGAGAAACTTGAACCCACCGGTTGCGGCATTAACTCCGAGCGAGAATGCAAGCGGCAAGTATCCCAAACCAATCGGGAACCCTTCTTTTAGGCCCTCTTTGAATAAAGACTTTTTATCCTCCATGTGTGCCTCCCGTAAAAGTAATTTTAAATTTATAAAAATACCATAAAATGTTAAATTTCTATGACGCAAATGTAAGTCTATTGTTGTACAAACATTATATCACAATTAAGAAAAAAAAGGAACAAAAAACGCAAATAATATTGCTTTTTCATTCCTTATACAAAATTTAAAACTTATTCACCGAAATATAATCAATTTCGCGCAACCTCTAGAAGTGACCTAATCGAGAAGCTGCCCGCCGGCCGCGAGGCGCCGAAGGCCCGTAGGGCCTTCGGCTAGCCCCGGGCTCAACTTTGTTGA
>JAZQJR010000102.1:0-3284 GCA_045541715.1 Acutalibacteraceae bacterium | reverse complement strand
TGCCGTTTTTTTATCTGAAATATACGCCTTGGTGCGAATTGCCTCATCTCGTTGTTTCTGCATCAATTCCTTTTGCTCAACTTCGGCTGCCAAACATCTAAGCGCCTCCGGAAATGATTGTGGGATATAAAAACTCAGCTGTTTTTCCATTTCATCAAAGCGTTTTATATATGCTCGTTTAAAATCGTTGTAGCCGGTATAATTCATAACCAGCAAAATGAAGGCGTTTTTATCAAGCAAATATTCCTTGTATTTGTTGCCTTGGCTCGTCGTAAATTCACGCTCGGAAAATTCTCCTACCGTTAAAACGTCTTCTATTTTCCTTAGTACGTCCTTGTGCTCTTTTTCTAAGCCAACCGCTATATCACGGCTTCCCACCAGCAATTTCCCGTTTTCATTTTTGATGTTTACGTTTATTAATTTATTCATGCGTGTATCCTCCATTTTTGTTTTCAATATTTGTAATTTGATTTGTGTTTGGCGTGTAAACCTCTTTTGTCACCGGATTAAACAGCACATCTTGCAGCCCCAATTTGATAAAGTTAAGTCCTAAAGGTTCAAGATTCTCTAAATATCTGACCTCGTCTATCTGCATTAAATTCGACTCCAGTGCCGTTTTATAGGCCTCAAATCGAGTTTTGATGTCGCCCTTGATGATTTCTTTTGTGTCAAAAGCAAAATAAAAAGACTTCTTCTCTTTCTCAAGAAGCAAGTCTCTATTTAAAGCACCTTCAACTGTCGGTTTTCTACAAGTTTTGATCTTTGCAAAATTTAATTAATCCATCAATATACTCATTAGTTATTTTATCTGCGGGCCTTTTATAATGTCTAGAAAAAAACAAGCTTAAACTTTTTACTAAGCTTTTATCGTCACTAAAAGAACAATTATCCGTAAAAAATTTCTTAATATGCGGAGGATAGTATTTTATACCAATAGTATTATTTTGATGGATTCTATAGCGAATTAACGAATCATTATAAAAATAAAGTCCACAAAATTTTGCTGCATACATGTTTATTTCCCAGTCATGGGGGATTAGCAATGATGCATTCTCAACGTAAAAATCTTTTAACTTAGACGTTATCGCGCAGGTGCATCCAGGTGATGGATTAGCTCGTATAACTTCATACTCAGATACATGCGTACACTCGTTTTCTTTTAAATCTTTTTTTACAAGAAGACAATGCTGAATTCCTGAAAAATCCGGGACAACGACCTTTTCATCTTTAGCATTCATAAATTCATATGCTGTCGATATGGCTGAAATATTTTTATTGCTTTTAAACAAACTGCACAAAGTTTTTACTTTGTGCGGAAGCCATATATCATCTTGATCACACAAAAAAATTATATCTCCGCTCGTCCGTTTTAATGTCGTATAAAAATTCCGTATATACCCCTGATTGGCTTTATTTATTTCAAAAGAAAATTTTATTTTGGGATTACTTTTTATAAAATTTAAAATTATTTTCACAGTATTGTCAGAGGAGCAGTCATCTGTAATAACTATCTCATCTATAAGTTGCGTTTGTGTTATTAATGAGTCTAGCTGTTTCTGAAGAAATTTTTCTCCATTATATGTAGCTAACGCTATCGACACCTTCATTTTTAATTCCTCCGTAAAGAAACACATCATATAAGCCCTCTAAAAAAGAGGGCCTATATCCTTTACCAACCTGAGTAGCCAGAAAACGAGTTGCCCGGATAACTGCTACCTTGCTGCTGAGATTGTTGCTTTAAATACTGTTCAGCATCAGAGCCAGTGAGCTTAATTTCAACAGCACCACCAGAAACATTGCCAAGAGCATCGTCCGATATTTGATTTTGACTTTTTTTCTTGTTCTTATCCATAATAACACCTCCTTCCCATTCATCTTTTTATATTGTATCTAAATTATCCTCTATTGACAACTGCTTTCTTGTAAATCTTAGACGTTTTGTTTTTTGCGCAGTATATTGGTGAAAATCACCAACGCATTACTCTTTTTTTACATTCAAACCTTTGATATGTAGTCGGTTTTATTGACCCGACAACGTTGCAAATTCTTGATGTCGATAAAGCTTTCTGTTCCGGCACCTTGATATATGATGTTGCAGTGTTTCGTCAGAAAATTTTCCCGCGCAGCCTCAATAGAAATGCCTCTAGCTCGCTTTTTTAGCAGGTCATCCCAAATCTCTGGAATCTCTAAAGCAACTGGATTTGCGTGTTTTAAAATCGTATCATCGAACGACCAATTGTCAGTATTCTCCGGCTCGTAGAGCAATGCAAACACCGTTTCATCGCTTTGTGTACCATCTAAAATTCGGGAGCGCTGGTCAAATAACTGTACCAATAGGTTTATTGACATGGAAGGCTGCGTAAAGGAACATCGTCAAATCAATCATTTCGGGGGAGCTGGAAACACAGCAAGTTTTCCGTCTAAATCTTGCAAACCAGTGTCTTTGAGGGAAGTTGTTACTTTCAATCAAATGTGTTTCTGATTTTGTTTGAATTAGACATCTAGGTGGTATAAAATCACGATAAACACTGTATCGATCGCTAAAGAATACTTTTACGTTCCATTTTTTCAATCGCTCGTACATTTTTCTAAATGTTTCAGCATTTCGCGCGCCACACTCCCAATCGATGAGCTGTTTTGTGGTTCGGCAATACGCCTTCCAGATCCAAACTCGTCTTTTTTTGAGCGTAAAAAATGTGCCACATTTCATCGAGTTCAATTATGACGCTATCGTCACTTGGAGCAGGTTTGGAATAGTTTTTTTCCGCAAAACTCTTCACCCAAACGAACGTTGACTTTAAAAAACTTGGCGATGGTTCTAGAGTGTGTTGTCAATAAAACTTGGCTATACTGCACCGATGTCAGGTAAAAACGCTTGGTGAAAATAGTAGAAATGTTTAGATTGAAAAAGACAAGGTTAATATCTTCTTTTTAAAATAACGTCTTCCATAATTGAAATAAATTGCGTTCTTTCAATTTTAAATGCGGACCTTGCAATTTTGTTGAACTTAGATGTTAACGTTATTGATTTTTGTCAAATCTAGCAATGTGCACCTAAGCTTTATTGACGACACGCTCTGAAGAAATAACCATGTGCGTACATCCAGACCGCCATGAGTTTTTCATGCTTGCTCCGTCCTTTTTGCCTTGTAGGAACAAATTGGCAACCGCATTTTTTACATTTGTAGCGCTGTTCTCCCTTTACAAAGCCGGCTTTTACGTATTCATTTGACTCGCACTTTTTGCAGTTGTACATAGCTATTGCCGTCCTTTTCTTTCTATAT
>JAZQJR010000101.1:0-9571 GCA_045541715.1 Acutalibacteraceae bacterium | reverse complement strand
TATTTTTCGCATATTTTGCATTTGTACTTTTGGGTTCCTGCCTTTGTTTTTCCGGCTTTTATTTGATTTGTTTCGTCGTTGCATGATTTACATTTCATGGAAATAGTACATCACAAACGCTTCTATTGGGCACTCCCCAGTTTTTCAGAATTTGACTTTACAGGAGATTCGCTTGCATATACCGGAATTTAGCAATGCCCGATTTTACATGGTATTCGCTTCTATACACCGGAATTTAGCAATGCCCAAAAAATCATCCTTATCGAAGCAAAGCCGAAAACAAAACAGAAATATCTCAAGAAAACGTATCGCTGTTAAGCCTGTGATCGCCTTCGGTAAGCGATTTTGCATCCGAAGAAAACGCTTTTCTCTACGGTTTTCTTTGATCGCTGGTGTTTGCAATTTTGAACAACTCTCTTAATTTCGCAAGAGGTCTATTTTTCCGTCGTAACTTTGGTTTTAACTTTTGATGCACTTTTTATGTGAAGGCTATAGTTAATACAGCCAGGCATAGCCAGTTTGCCATCTTTTGGCGCCTATGATAAAATTGTTCATATTGAGTTTTTGTGGGAGGTTTTGAGGATGTCTGGTCACTCGAAATGGAGTAACATTAAAAGGAAAAAAGAAAAAACTGATGGCGCAAGAGCGAAGATTTTTACGAAAATTGGCCGGGAGTTGGCCGTCGCTGTTAAGGAAGGTGGCGGCGCAGACCCGGCGGTTAACTCGAAGTTGAAGGACTGCATCGCGAAGGCCAAGGCCAACAACGTGCCGAACGATAACATTGAGCGCATCATAAAGAAGGCCGCCGGAGCGGGCGACACCGATAGCTACGAGGCGATAACTTATGAGGGCTATGGACCGAGCGGCATCGCGGTGATCGTGGAGACTTTGACGGACAATCGCAATCGTACCGCTGGTGACTTGAGGCACTATTTTGACAAGTTTGGCGGCAACCTTGGAACGCCCGGTTGTGTGTCGTTTATGTTCTCGAAAAAAGGCGTTATTATAATCGAAAAAGGCGAGCTCGACGAGGATAAAGTCATGGGTGATTCCCTCGACGCCGGCGCGGCTGACTTCATCGCGGAGGACGACGTTTTTGAGATATACACCGAGCCCGAAGATTTTAGCGCTGTTCGAGAAACTCTCGAAAATAAAGGCTATGTGTTCGACTCGGCCGAGGTGGAAATGGTTCCGAGTACATACTCCGCCGTTGACGGCGAAGAAAATGCCATCAAGATGCAAAAACTCCTCGATATCCTTGAGGATAACGAGGATGTTCAAAATGTTTGGCACAACTGGGAGATGTCAGAGTAGTGCTTTGATCGAGGCTTCCCGCGCGGGCCGCGAGGCCATACGAACTCATTTTTTTTGAGTTGGAATTTGTACCCAGCCCCCGAAGAGGGCTGGGTAGGCCCCATGAAATGGGGCCGCCTCGCGGCGTCCGCGGCTAGCAGCAACTCAAACCCTATCGAACCAACCTGAAATCATCGTCTTGAGGCCATAATACCACTCAACGACCTTAAATTTAACCTCAAACTTCTCGCTGCTGCTGATTATAACTTTCTCGTTGTCAGTCAGCAGCGTGTCTGTTGCGGAAGGACTCATCGCGCAGCCTAGGCACATTTGCGGGAAGATAACGCACCACCAATTTTTTCCTTTGCCATCACCAATGAGAACACGCAGCGCGTCGTAGTGGCCGGCCGGCAAGGTGAAATTCTCGTATTGACGTGTTGGAAAATACATATCTGTTACCTCGACGCGCACCGGATAGTTAAAACCATTGGCAGCGATTTCTTCCTCGGCGATTCTCTTGATGTTCTCAAGGTTTTCCTCGGTCAAGCGTTGAGCAAGTTCTTTATCGCTTACGCCATCAAGGAAATTTCCGGACTTTTCGATGATTTTATCGCGGACCTTCAGCTTCAAGGCTTGGTCTTGCTCGGAGTTCGAATTTGCCAGGATATGTAGGCGAAGAACCTTCGTGCTGAGGTTGTCACATCCGTTGGCAAAGCTCGTCATGCTGAGGATAAGGCTCAAAATAAACCCGACAAGCAGGCTTTTTTCTATGGTTTTCACGGTAAACACGTCCATTCTTTTTGTGGCGTCCTTTTTCTAAGCTTTTGAATTTTGGTTAGCTGCTTCTAGCCGGGCCGCGAGGCCAAAGAAAATAATATTTATTTTCTTTGTGGCCCGACGCTCAACGAAGTTGAGTGTTGGGCTGGCCGAAGGCCCGTAGGGCCTTCGGCGCCTCGCGGCGCCATTAGCTGCTTGTTTCAGGGCGCCCCTTGTTCTTGAATTTTATTGACAATGAAATTATGGACGCTGATTTTTCCAAATATTCACAAGCGAAAAGAATTTCAAATAGGAGGTGATTTTGTGGATATACAAACGGTTGAACAGTACTTGATAGCGCACCAAAAATATTTCCCCAGCGAGAAGCTCATCTTTTTAAAGGAAAGGCTCATTGAACTCGACGAAACCAAATTTTCAAATCTTTATGCCATCGAGCTAAAAGACCCACTTATCGTCCTTATAATATCGATTTTCCTCGGCCACTTCGGCATCGACAGATTCATGCTGCACGAGACCGCACGCGGCATTTTAAAGCTTATTACATTCGGCGGATTCGGGATCTGGACGTTCATCGACTGGATTTTGATGACCGACAAGACTAAGAAATACAACTTCGACAAGGTGATGGATTTCATTGCCGGAAAATATTTTTGACGCAACATAATGGCGGCACCTTTTACGCATATTAGTACTGGGTGCCGCTGCCATTTTGGGGAACACTAATCAAACCGCTAGTGGCCGCCGCGAGGCGCCGAAGGCCCTACGGGCCTTCGGCCATAGAAGAGCCCAACATTGTTGGGCTCTTCTACACAAATAAAATAAATATTATTTTCTTTGGCCTCGCGGCTGGGCTGGAGCAGCTGTCAAAAAGGAAATTTTCAACCACGCGAACACTAAAATTACAAAAAAATTGACTTCTTGATAAATTTGTTGTAAACTTATACTAACAAGAAAGGAGCGACACGAATGAATTTGGATGAATACAAGTACGACGGGAGCAAAAAGTTCAAGATAAGCCATTTCGACACAAGGGCGAAAGACTTGGCACCGGAAAAGGACGTCATCGTTGAGGCGAGTCTGCTCAACATGAAGAAGATCGAAATCCTGCAAGATAAGCTCTACGCGCAGGGGACGGACGCGCTTTTAGTTATCATCCAGGCGATGGACGCCGGCGGCAAAGATAGCGCAATAAAGCACGTCCTGACAGGGGTATCGCCGCAAGGCGTGGAGGTTTCCAACTTCAAGCCGCCGTCAGCAGAGGAGCTCGCGCATGATTATTTGTGGCGGTGCATCAAGAGGGTGCCTGAGCGTGGGAAAATTGGCATATTTAACCGTTCGTATTATGAGGATGTGCTTGTCGGACGCGTGCATGAGCTTTATAAGGCTCAAAATCTCCCTGAGCGTTGCAAGAGTGCTAATATTTTCGATCAGCGCTACGAGCAAATAGTTAACTTCGAGAAATACCTCTGGGAGAATGGCATTAAAGTGGTAAAGTTCTTCCTGAATATCTCGAAGGACGAGCAGAAAAGGCGCTTTATGAAGCGAATTGACGAGAAACACAAGAATTGGAAGCTTTCGGACGCTGACACTAAAGAACGAAAATATTGGGATGACTATATGAAAGCCTATGAGTTAGCCATAAACAAAACAAGTACCCCGTATGCGCCGTGGTACGTTGTTCCTGCAGATAAAAAGTGGTTTGCTCGATACTTCTTATCGGAGGTTTTGGTTGACGTTTTAAACGAAATCGATCCGCAATATCCCGCCCTGACAAAGGAAAAAGAGCAGATGTTAGCCGCGTGCAAGGAGTATTTGATTAATGAGGATAAAAAATAGTTTTAGCTCCCAAAATTTAACGCCCTTAATTATATAATCGTACATTTGGGAGCCGCGAGGCGCCACAACGAAAATAAATATACGAGTAAAATATAAAACATGAAATATGAAAAAATAGCAAATTATTCAGGACAAAATGAAGTTATCTCTTTGGCATTCGCAAAAGGGAAATTCCACGATTTCCAAATGTTTAAAGAAACAAAATTAAGATATTGATAAATTTCTGTATATGCAAATGAATGACCCATAAAATTAAATTGCGAAAATTGCATAAGTAACCACTTTTTTAATTTTTACCGCTTGTGAAAATTGTAGCTATGTATGAAATGTTAGCAATGCCAAAATTAACTTGAAACCAGGAGTACAACTAACGGAAGGTGAGGCTATCAAGGACTCGCAAAGTTGCACACGAATTCTGTTTTGCCGAAAAAGTCTACCAAAAATCGACCTTTATCGAAGCAAGACCGAAAACAGAACAGAAATATGCAAGAAAACGTATCGTTGTTGAGCGCATGATCGTCTTGGTTAAGCGGTTCCGGATTCTTTCAGAACGCTATCGCAACCGAAGAAAACGCTTTTCTTTGGTCATTGGTATTTGCAATTTTGAACAACTCTCTTAATTTCGCAAGAGGGCTATTATATTTTTAAGTTGGACTCTCCAAATGCCATCAATAACAGCTCTTCGCAAAATTGCGTCCATTACATCAAATTCAGCTAAAAAATCAATTATGTTTGCGCCAAAAGTCTAAGAAACCACAGTAAATCGAAAACGCCATTTGCTCTTGATAATTTTCGTTCAATAACATCTTAACATCCTCGTTGTTAGATAAAAAGCCGCACTCAACGATAACCGCCGGAACCGTTGCCTTGTTAAGGAGAAAAACTCCCTTAGGCGACGGCTTAACTTCGCGCGTGTTATCTTCTTGCAAAAGCCCAACTATCGCGGCGCGTATGCTTTGTGCAAGCTCTTGACTACGCGGATTATTCTTCGAGAAAAACACCTGTGCGCCGTTATATTGGCTTTCTTCGAACTTATTTTGATGAATACTTATCAGCAAATTGTTGGCGTCAGCATTGACCAATCTCAGGCGATTTTTCATGTCGGAAACTTTTTTTGCGCGAATTGATTTTGCACTTTTGTTATGTATTGACTCGTCAACTTCGCGCGTCATAGTTGTGTTAAAGCCGCCTACTTCAAGCAAATCTCTTAATTTCAGCGCGATGCTCAAATTTATGTCCTTTTCGAGCACATTATCGATGCCAACGGCGCCGCTGTCGACTCCACCATGCCCCGGATCGATGATTATATTGGGAAAATATTGGGCGCTTTTTGACATCGCTTGATTCGCTGTTTTTAAGAAATATGCATTCAAAATTAGCACCGAAAACGCGATATATCCGCATAAAACGCACGAGTAAAAGGTCAACTCGCTGTTCAATTTTTTCTTCAAAAAACCACCTCATAGCTATGCTTATGCAGGTGGAAAATTTTTTAGACAACTTGTTTGAGTGCATTGATCTCACGTGGGCGCCGCGAGGCGCCGAAGGCTCGCAGGGCCTTCGGCCAGCGCATAGCTCAACTTCATTGAGCTATGCGCCACAAAGAAAATATTATTTCCTTTGGCCTCGCGGCCCGACCGGCTAATCCAAAAAACTTCTCAATTCGATTACAGCATTTCCCTTTGTTTCAAAGGTTCTCGCTCAAAGTCAAAATCTTTTTCATTTTATGATTCACTCCAGAACGAGTCAACGGAACAGAGAGATTTTTCCCCAGTTCTCTAAGCGACATTTCAGGGTTGGAAAGGCGCAAAGTTGCCAATTCTTGTAAGTCATCGTCCAAGCAACTAAATTTTCCGCTTGCCTTGATCATCTTTATCGCATCAATTTGCAAAGCCGCGGCCGTCGCGATTTTACTGAGGTTGGCCGCCTCAAAGTTCGTTGTGCGGTTGATGTAATTTCGAACCTCCTTGACCATTTTCACCTGCATCATGTCCATCGCGCTGGCGGGCGCGCCGACGTACGCGAGAAAGTCCATGATGTCCGCGCTGTCCTTGATGTAGACCACGAAAATTCCCTTACGCTCGGTGGTTTTGGCCTTAATTTTTATGTCAGTCAAGGCGTTCAGCAAGTCACATAGGCTTTTTGAGAGGTTTAAAAAAGGCACCGCAAACTCCAAATGATAGCCGTTTTGCGGATCAGTTACCGTGCCGCAAGACAAAAAAACGCCCCCCAAGAACGACTTTATGTTGCTGCTCGTACTCAAAAAGTCATTATTTATCTTCAGGCTAATCTCGTCTTTTGCATGGCCAAAGGTGCCTAAAATCTTATCGCGATCATCTTGACAAGGAACCCGCAGCATAATGCTTTGCTTGTCTTTGCCGGAGGAAAGCACATCCACGATGCAACCAAATTCCCGCGCTAGAAGTTCGCTAAGGCGGTCGCAAATCTTTTTATTCTCCGTGTGAAAAGAGATATTTTCCGCCTTAAAGCTGCGAGAAAATAACAAAACGCCATACAAAAGCGGCAGCAAAGCCCCCTTCGACTCGCTGCTCGCCTTGCATAGCTCGTTTTTCACCTTTACCGAAAATGTCATGAAAAATCCCCAACAACACGCACTTCGCTCTCCAGCGCAACATCAGCCTTCTCGAGCACGGTGGCCTGAATATGCGAAATCAAGCGCAACACGTCCTGGCAAGTCGCGCCACCCGTGTTGACGATGAACCCGGCGTGCTTGGTGCTCACCTCTGCCCCTCCGATTTTCTTGCCCTTAAGGCCGCAAGTTTGGATCAGCGTACCAGCGTAATTTCCAGGAGGACGCTTAAAAACACTACCCGCGTTCGGATATTTAAGAGGCTGTTTCTCGCGGCGTCGAGCCAAAAAGCCGTCCATTTTTTCCTTTATTTGAGCCGCGTTTCCCCTATTCAGCTTGAGGCGCGCAAACAAAATTATCTCACCCGTTACGCTGTATCTGCTGTGGCGATACGATAAATCCAGCTCACTCGCTGCCAAGGTAATTTGCTTGCCACTTGGGGCTAAATTCTCCGTCGAAAGCAAAACATCCTTCATTTCGCCATCATAGGCGCCCGCGTTCATAAAGACAGCGCCGCCGACCGTCGCAGGAATTCCGTAGGCGAACTCCAGGCCAGAAAGCGCGTTTTGTTGCGCAAAACGGCACAACTTTATCAGATGCACGCCAGCGCCACATTCGATAATATCCTCATCGACTAGCTCCATTTTCTGAAAGTCGCCAACAAGCTTTATAACCACGCCTCGAATGCCGTTGTCGCTGACCAGAAGATTCGAACCGTTGCCAAGAATAAAATGCGGGATTTTTTGAGCTTTTAAAGCCTCTAGAAGATCTTTTAGCGTCGCTAAGGTTCTCACCTTTAGGAAAACATCAGCGTTGCCGCCGATTTTAAACGAGGTGTGTTTCGCCATCGGCTCGTCGTAGGTCGCCTCCAAATTCAAGTCGGAAGCGATTTTCTCCAACTCGGCATAATTTTTCATCGTACACCTCCATAAAATTTAAATCTAATGTGTTCTCTCGCGAGAGTTTCCTAATTGTTTTTGCTTGATCGCTCCAGCCGCGAGGCCAAAGAAAATAATATTTTCTTTGTGGCGCATAGCTCAACTTCGTTGAGCTATGCGCTGGCCGAAGGCCCTACGGGCCTTCGGCGCCTCGCGGCGCCCGGTTGCTCGATCAAGTCTCTTCCCTATTGCGACTTTAAATATCGAGCGTGATTTGGTTATTCGTCAAGCTGTCGTCGCCGGAGTAGTCCATCCCGAGGCAGTCGAGCAGCTCCTTAGCCGCATTGTAACCCATCTTTTTCTGCCGGTTGTTCATCGCCGCAACCTCGATGATAATCGCCAAATTTCGACCAGGCTTGACGGGAATCGTCACAATCGGCACTTCAACGCCCAAAATTTCGGTGTACTCGTTGTCCATTCCCATGCGGTCGTAGATTTTCGCACTATCCCACTGCTCGAGGTTAATCACCATGTCGATTTCCTGCGTCGTCTTGACCGCGCCCATGCCGAAAATACGCCGCGCGTTAATTATACCTATGCCACGCAGCTCGATGAAGTGACGAATATTCTTGGGCGCCGAGCCCTTGAGGCGCTTGTCGTTTATCCTACGAATCTGCACAGCGTCGTCCGCAATGAGGCGGTGTCCGCGCTGAATCAACTCGATAGCGGTCTCGCTCTTTCCGACGCCGCTGTTTCCGGTGATAAAAATTCCCTGGCCGTAAACCTCAAGCAAAACCCCATGCCGAGTAATACGCGGCGCTAGCTTAACGTCCAAAAACTCAACGATGCTCGGGATAAAACTTGAGGTGCTCTCCCCCGTCCTCAATACGGATACGGAGTGATTTTTCGCAGCCCGAATGAGCTCCGGGTACGGCTCGATATTTCGAGTGACTATCACTGCCGGCGGCTTATGCGCCATAATGTCATCCAAAACCTTGTAACGCACCTCCGGCGTCAGGCCCGAAAGGTACGAATTTTCCGTGCTGCCCATTATGACTAAACGATCGGGCTTGAAAAACTCGAAAAAGCCCGTCAACTCAAGGCCCAACCGGTTAACATTGCGCTCAGAAATTAGCACTTTATCGGGATCCTCGGCCAAAAAGGCGATGCCCAATGATAGCTCGTTGATGATTGTGGTCAGCGCTACGGAGAAATCCGTACTCATGTTATTTCGCCACCCGTCGAGTTTTGTAGTTAAGATTCATTATAGCTCAAGTGCAAAGGCGGTTCAAGTAAGTGGACAGCGAAGAGTACCATAATGATATTTTTCTTCAGCCGTGCCTGCCGCGAGGCCAAAGAAAATAAACATTTATTTTCTTTGTACCCAAGAGCCCAACAATGTTGTGCTCTTGGACGGCCGAAGGCCCTACGGGCGGCATTGCTAATGATGCATATATGGCTGTGGTTTTTACCAACGGTAAAAGTTAAAATAAGCGGCTACTTATGTACCTTTTCGGAGTTTGATTTCTCAGAATATTCGCTTACATGTATTGGATTTTAGCAATGCCGGCACAATGCATTGCTAGCGTTGCATACATAGGTGCGATTTTTACAAATAGAAAAGTATATTAGATGGCCATTTATAAATCTTTTTAACATTTGACCTTACTTTGCGTTGGCTTATATATATGAGGGGTTAGTAATAACGGAACAATATGTCGATAGCCACGAAAAGTGAGCCTATCAACTGTAGGCCATTCAAATAACGCTAAACAAAACTTATTGATCTGCCAAAGATTAAAAAATTTACAACTTTAAACAAATAAATTTTACAGTACTCAAAATTTCATGGAGTGCGCTAATCGAGCATCTGGCAGCCGCGAGGCGCCGAAGGCCCCTTGGGGCCTTCGGCCAGCCCATAGCTCAACGAAGTTGAGCTATGGGCCACAAATAAAATAATATTTTCTTTGGCCTCGCGGCTAGCGCTGAGCTGCTAAAAAGCTCTAAACTAAAGCACTCCAGATTTAATTATCGAAGTGATATTCTCATAAAAAACGGAAAGGCGTGCATTGACACGCCTTCATCATCTTTGAGTTAAATAATACTTTATAGCTTCGCCAATAAACCTCGCTGAACTCTTACTGAACCTGCTATCGAAGTGGTCAATCAACTTTGCGCAGTTGGCCTCGGTTTTCTT
>JAZQJR010000100.1:0-1857 GCA_045541715.1 Acutalibacteraceae bacterium | reverse complement strand
ATCCGACTTCGCGTACGGGTTCAACATGCTGCAGTCGTACCAGCTGGCATCGGCGTTCGAGCGCTACATTCCCAACTACAAAGACTCGATTTATCCGCTAATCATCGGGCTCGTCTTGGCGGCCATCGTGGCAGTCGTCATCTGGGGTGGCACGCATAGGGTCGCGTTCATCTCAAAGTACGTGGTGCCCATCATGTCGCTGGCGTACATCTTGCTGGCGGCCATCATCGTGCTTAAAAACCTCGGCAAGGTGCCGGAAATGTTCAAACTCATCATAAGCAACGCGTTCACCCTAGAGGCAGGCCTCTCTTCGATATTTTTCGCGGGCCCACTACTGCACGGCATCAAAAAAGGCCTGTTTTCAAACGAGGCGGGCATGGGCAGCGCGCCCAACGCGGCCGCCACCGCAGACGTTTTGCACCCGGTTAATCAGGGGCTGGCACAGCTAATTTCGGTGTTCATGGACACCATTTTAATCAGCAGCTCCACAGCTTTCATCGTGCTTTTGTCTGGCGTTGACCTGTCCAGCAGAAATCCCAAGCAAATCCCCGTCGTCCTTGACGCAGTCGAGTCACAGGTAGGAATAATCGGCGTTCACCTTATAGTTTTTGCGGTCCTGACGTTCGCGTTCACCTCCATAATCGGCAACTACTGCTACGCCGAGACGAACGTGCTTTTCATAAAAAACAACAAAATTTTGCTGAATATTTTTAGAGTCACATGCATCGCAACGGTGTTTGTTGGCACGCAATCTGAGCCCGGGTTTGCCTGGAACATCTCCGATATTTTTATGTCGTTAATGGCGATTGTGAATATACTCGTCATTTTGAGGTACGGCAAAATCGCCCTCGACGCGCTGAACGACTATGTTAAGCAAAGAAAGGGCGGCAAAATGCCAGAGTTTAAGGCTGAGTCGAATGGTCTAGAAAATACTGAGGTTTGGAAATAAAAAAGCACCCAAAACTGCGGTGCGGGCTAGCCGCGAGGCCATCCAGCACTCAAAAAATGAGTGCTGGATGTAACGAGTCCCATTTGGGGACTCGTTTAGCCCCATGAATGGGGCCGCCTCGCGGCTAAATTAGCTAGCAGCTGACAGCGGACAAAACTAAGTAACAGAAAATCAGCCCCAAAATATAGGATGTAATGTACAATAACCTAAAACCGTTTTCCTGTCACCTATCTAGCCGCGAGGTCTGCGACTAAAGTCGCAGTAATCAATCACTCGTTTGAGTGATTGATTTGTATAAGGGGGCGCAACGCTCCCCTTATACACCTCGCGGCTAATTGAGCTAAGTGCGCTACAATAAAAAAGGACCTTATCTTAGGTCCTTTTTTTATAACATTTTTATTAATTATGATTTTTATACATTAATTTCGTATCATAAAAGTACACTTGCCTCTACAGAAATCTCTAAAATTCCAAAAATTTTCAGCTAAAAGCCAAAAATTAGACTTCCCTTTGTCATTGTATTCTTGTGTAACTAAATCTACAACGTCATCCACCCGAGTTGCTCTTAAATACTCAATGGCACAGTTAAAATCACGCTCGGTGTTAACAATAACTTCGTAATAACGGTCCCCAGATTTCTTGATTACCAGGATACCCCCGCGAACAGCGTCCAAACTATTCTCGCATAAACTTCTCATTTTTTGCGCTCCTTTCGTCAAATAATTAGCCTCGTTTAAAAGCCTAACTATATTATAGAGCATAAATATGAACAATTTGTGAACAAATTATGAACATTTTGTTAAATTTAAAATTACTGCGTAACCCAGCCTTAGCGACTGCCGCACATCGATGATTCGTTGATTTTCGGAGCCGCGAAACTTTAAAAGCAGGTTCCTTTTAGCTATTTC
>JAZQJR010000099.1:0-13116 GCA_045541715.1 Acutalibacteraceae bacterium | reverse complement strand
GGCAACGGTGCAGCTAATGTTTTACCAGTTAGCGAGAGCGGAATTGCCTATGCGGACTTAATCGAGCTGTGGGCTAATCTGCCTGGCTACGAACTCAATACAATCCTCGCGAACACCGAGACAATGCAAGCACTTCTGGCGCTGAGCGAGCTACAAGATGCTCAGACGATTCTTAACTTTAAGGGCGCCGGCCAAGTTATCACGCCTTTGGGAGCCACCTTACACCGCGTAGATGCCGTTGCTGATGGCACTATCGTTGGCTTCGATAAAAACTGCGCGCTCGAGATGGTTAGCGTTGGCGACTTGATTGTCGACTGCGATAAGCTCATCGATAAGCAACTTGAGAGGGCTACTGTTAGCGCGACGGCCGGCTTTGCTAAGATTTTCGCCGACTCGGCCAGAAAGATGACCTTTTCTATCGCTTAATTTGAGGGGATGATGAGTTTTGGAGTTGCAACAAATTGTTGAACGATTTGCGTTAATTTCAAGCCTCGGCTTGGAGACTGCTTCCGAGTTTACATACATTTGTGACGACGCTAAAAATGAAATTACTTCCAAACTTTTGCCCGATGTAGATGTTGATTCGCACAGCGAGCGGCTTATTGCCGCCGCTGCTGCCTTGAGTTTGTATAAGTATGTGCTGTATAAGTCCGTGAATCAAACTGCGGAATCCTTCTCGGCCGGCGACATAACCGTCAAGGAAAACTCAAATCAAGCTGTGAAGGTCGCATATGAGATTTGGCTCGAGGAAAAAGCAAAAATCGCCGACTTGCTGCAGGATAATGACTTCTTATTTTGGCGGGTGAATTGATTATGTTTAGCAGTTGCGTGAGTAGCTTAATCGATAAATTTGGCCGAACCGTGAGTGTTCTTCCCGAAAACGGCGTGCCCATCTCCACCAAGGCTTTTATTCAGCCGCTTCGCCACAAGGATCAATCCTATATGGGTGGCAAGTGCGTAGATTTGGGCTACCTCGACGGGAAAAATTACTTGTACATCGGCAACAAAAATGTGCGACTGGATTTGTACCCATTTAACACCAAAATCGAGACTTCAGAGGAAAATTACGTCGTCAAGCGCGCCCAGGCAGTCTACCTCGGCGAGGATGTCCTGTACGTTTGGGCCATAATTCAAGTGTTCGTGGAGGATGTGCCACTATGAGTGTCTTTAATGATATCGTCGAGCAGATTAAATCGAGCCTTTCTCAATGCGCGACCTTGACCGACGTTAAGTTCATCGACGCCGACCGCGAAGAAGTTGTTCCTAACCCCATTAAAAATACTTATGTTTCGCTCGGCATCAATAGCGTCTCCATAAGTGAGGGCGCTTTCGGCTCGTACCTTGGCCTGAGTCGCGTCGGTGAGCAATATGGAAACAACTCGGAAATCGACATCGAAATGAAAATTTTCTCGCCTCGGCACAGCGGCGGCAAGCAATGCTATGAGGTTTTCTCGAGAATCTACGAGGAGCTGCTTTATCACGCCGCGAACTATAACTTTAAGAGCGTCGCCTGCAAGAAGGCCCGGTACAACGACGAGCTGTTCTCCTTTGAGCTTGAGTGCCACCTGCGCCTGAGCGCCTATCTGGGCTACGAAACCGAGGACATCAATATCAGCAGCATTCAAATCGAAAAGACGATGAAGGGGTGATTTTTTGGCTATCATCGCAAAACAACGACCCGGCGTTTACTCCGACTACCAAGCCTCCGGGATTTTGTACTCGAAGAAAACATCGAAAACTATCGGCATCGTGGCAAAGTCTAGCATCCTCGCGGCAAACACGATGTACACCTTAGGCCGGCTCTCCGACGTTGAAGCGACCTTTGGCACCGACGGCATGATGTACACCTTGTGCAAGGTCGCCTTCGAGAACGGCGCGAACTCTATTTGTGCGATTTCCGCTGGAGACTCCGATGAGAATTACGCGGCTGCCTTTGCGCTACTTGAGGGCATCGACGGCATAAGCGTGGTTCTTTGCGACAGTACCGAGGCCTCCGTGCAACAACTCCTTATGCAAAGCGTCGTTGCGGCCTCGCAGAACAAAAAAGAACGCATCGGAGTTATCGCAGCGGCCCAGACTCAAGAAGAACTTGCAACTTGGGCCAGAACCTTTAACAACGAGCGAATTCTCCTTGTGGCGCAAAACCCAGTCGACTCCGAAGGCAATATTCTTTCGGGTTGCGCCTTAGCGGCAGCCTTGGCGGCAGTGATTTCTCAATATGCCGACCCGTCACAGTCCTTTAACGGCGTCAGCCTGGAGGGGATTTCTAAGTTGAATGGCACCCTCTCCGAAGAGGAAGTCGACGCGTACATAAGCAGCGGTATTATTCCATTTGAGGTGCTTGGCGGCCGCGTTGAGATCATTCGCGCGGTGACCTCGAAAACGATGAGCGACGGCCTCGCTGACACGACATTTAAGGAACTCAACACGGTTTTGGTCATCGATGAGGTGATTAAGGCCATCCGCGAGACGCTCAGCAGCAACGTCTCGGCCGCGAAAAATAACGTCACGACCAGAAGCGCCATCAGCAGCCAGGTGACCATTAAGTTGCAAGAATTCCTCGACGCGAACATTATCGATGCCTACGCGCCGCCCAGTGTTTATCAGGCCAGCGACGATGCGACAATTTGCGTGGTGGAGGTCGATTTCACGGTCGCGCAGGGCATAAATCAGATTCACATCACCGCGAATATCAACGTTTAAGGGAGGTGCCTCATGCTGAATATAACTTTTCCGACGAGTCGCGACATCTACCTCGAGGTCAACGGCAAAAAGCTCGCCGTGGTCGAGAGCTATAAGGCGAAGTCGACCTGCGATAGCCAGTACGTGGAGGCCTTTGGCCAGAGTGAACCTGTCGGTACCGTCGCGGGGCGGATTCGCCATACCATCGAGCTATCGCGCGTCTATGCCTGTGAGGAAGCCTCAAGCAGTAAGGTCAACTTCTACGACTTGCACAACTTCAACTTGGTCATCGTCAAGCCCGACCGGAAGATTATTTACTCCGGCTGCGAGTGGTCCGGCATAAATGAGTCCGCCTCGCTCAACAGCACGGTCATCGAGAACATCACGCTGATCGCCGCGAAACGAATGGAGGTCTAGCTTTTGACTCAAGAAATTCGCCCGTTCGAGGTCTGTAAAGGGAAGATTCGACGAAAAATAAAGCTCCCTCAGGATGAAAAAGTGTACATAAATTTGCTGTCCGTTTACGACATGTTGCTATGCGAGCGCATGGCCAAGACCCTCATGCTAAAGCTGCTCAATGAGGGCTTCGAGCGGCCTCAGGCCACAAGCGTCGCGGAAAATGCCTGCCTCTGCGTGATGTGCTTGACCGACGCCAACTTTGAGCCGATCTTCACGGACGCCTCAGAATTGATGGAAAAGCTCACCGCAGAGGATATTCTGGCCGTCGTCCGCGCCTATAACGCCCTTCGCAAGGACTACCTCGGCTTTGATGAGCTCAGCCCTGCCGATCTAGATAGCGTAAAAAAAAATTAAATTCTCCGTTTGAAAGAGTTCGTTGGGAGATTCTCAAAAAGTTCCGCAAGTTGCCAAATGACCCCGTCGTAAAGAGTATGACTGAGCTCGACTACTTGTACTGCTACGTCCACCTGGCGCTCGACGATGAGCTCGACTGCGGAGAATGCGCATTTAACGAGAATTTTGACCTCGAAGAATACAAAAGAAAGTGCGGTGCATATTGATGGCAATCTTCGATGAAATATTCGAGCAACACGCGCGCTTGGCGTCAATAAACAAGCAATATAAGCGCAATTTGCAACTTTTGCCCATAACTAAAGGGGCCCCCTTAACGAAGAATACCGCTGAATTTGACTCGATACACATTTCAAGAGAGCTTGTCCAAAACAACAGCAGCCTCTCGCTTCCACATAACGAAAACTCGACTAGCATTAGGGACCTCTACGACCAGATGGAGTTCGATGCGCGCCGCTACAATAGGAATTTTGACGCCCAGACTGGAGTGATTTGATTATGAATTCGGACGTCATGAAGTATAAAAATTTCGTCTGGCCACACAATCCCTCGACCATTGATATAACCGTCGCGCGAGACCTCAAGGAGGCAAAAATTCCATTTAAAGGCAGTGTCATTCAAGATTTTGGCCGAGAAAAAAGAATCGTCTCCGGAAGGGGGCAATTTTTCGGTAAAAATTGCATGGCGCAGTTCGAGAGCCTGTTTTTTGTCTTTAAACAAGGGTGCGCAGGGTACTTATCGCTGCCAGGTATGGACTCATTTTTGGCGCTATTTAAAGACCTTAAGCTGACCGGCACCTCGATGCCAAATGTTGTAAATTATAACTTTGAGTTTTGGGAGGATTTGTCCACAAACGCGACTGGGCTTGACTTTCAAGCGGATTTCTACACAGCTTTGGAGGGCGACACGCTTTGGAGCATTGCGGCTAATTTTGACATTTCAATCGACACTTTGCTGGCACTAAATCCAACCGTAAAGAGCCCAAATCAGCTTAATACCGGCGAGAAGGTGAGATTACGATGATTTACATAGCAACGACCCTCTCGAATGAAAAAGTCGATTTAGGGCCCTGTTACGGCTGCGAGATGAGCAAATCGCGAGAGGCTCCTGCAGACGGCTTAAATGCCGTTTTTTTCAGTGATAAAAAACACGAGCAATATAAGTCAATCGAAGTCTATTCGAGCGAAAATAGGCTGTTTTTCGCGGGAATTGTGGATGAGCAAAAATTCGAGGTGATTTCCTCCGGTTGCTTTTTGACAATTAAAGCACGCAGTAAAGCTGCTCTCCTCATCGACAACGAAGCCAGCCCTCAAATGTATAAGCGCCCATCGCTCGACCTCATTTTTAAACGCCATGTAAAACCATATGGATTCACTTCGATTTCTGGCGACAAATCCACGTTTAGCGCGACTCTCGAGGTGGAACGCGGCATGAGCGAATGGGACGTTTTGGCGCGTTTTTGCAGCATGTGCCTCAACACCATCCCGGTCGTGAATGCTGACGGCTCCATCGACGCCTCGGGCACTCCTGCGAGCGGTACCTTAATTTTTTCAAACGACAGCAACGGCATAAATTACACCTCGATTCGACAGCAATATAATCGCCACAAATTGATTTCGGAAATCATCGTGTGCGAGCCCTATGCGCCCATCTACGTTGAGAAAATTCGAGATAATGGCCTCATTGAGAACGGCATCAGCAGGCGAAAATTCCTCAGCATGGCCGAGGATACCACCTCTGCTGAAAAAGTTTCGATTGAGACCGCCGAGCAGATGATTGCTGATGCGAAGAAGAAATTCAATGAGATTCGAATTACGTGTCCGGGCGCTATTTTCGCGCAAATCGGCAGTAAGGCGCGCATCGAGGACCACATTCTTGGCTCGCTCGAAAACTTAACCGTCCACGATCTCGAATATTCTTTGTCGCAAAACGGCGAGTTTACCACGTTTACGTTACTGGAGGGATGATTTCATGTGGCTTTCAAGGCAACTTAGCAACGCGTGCAAATCCGTAAGGAGCGCGACTTTTGGCAAGGTGACCTCGACGCAGGAGAACACCGTCACGGTGCAGGCCGCACAGGAGCATCGCGAGATAAAAAATGTCTCGCCGTTCGGGGTAGTTTCAATCCCGCCGGTGGGCACAAAGGCTGTCGTTATGCCAACGGACGAGGGCTTCGTCTACACTGGAGCCGTCGCTCAACCCGCGGACCTGGCCCCCGGCGAGGTGATGCTCTACTCCAGCGGCGGCGCGAGCCTCATCCTCAAGAACGACGGCCGCGTCCTGGTCAACGGCGCGGCGATAAATTAGCGGGAAGGTGATATTTTGGATACGGCGCTTAGCAACGGCGATTTCATTTGCGATACCCGAAAAAATCTCGTGGAACTCACGGGCTACGATGAACTTTTGCAACGAGTCTTGATTCGCCTGGGCGTGAAAAACGGCTCATTCGTTTACGATAAAAATCTCGGCAGCCGGCTGTACACCTTGAAGGCTAGCAGCGGAAACCTCAACGAAAAGGCGCTGTCACTGGTCCGAGAGGCGCTACTCGATATGCCTGAAGTACTCGTCGAAAGTGTACACACCGCGCTGACGAACGGCGGCGAAAACCTCGCGCTCAACGTGGCCCTCTCGATAAACAACACGCAGAAAGATGTGGTGATAACGATATGATGGAAACTTATGGAGAAATTCTCGCGCGGATGAAGGCCAAGTTCGCCGAGCTGAGCGGCGCGACCGTCAATGACGACTCCGACGTGGGTATCCGCATGAAGGTCCTCGCCGGCGAGGTTTTATCCCTGCAAAGTAACGCGCAATGGCTCAAGAATCAAATGTTCGCACAAACCGCCTCTGGCGTGCAACTTGACTACCTTGCCTCGGCTCGAGGAATAACTCGCAAACCCGCGACGAACTCAACGGGCACGCTAACCTTCAGTCGCGAAGTAGGCCTCAACCACGAGGTGGAAATCCCTGAGGGGACAGTCTGCTCAACGAGCGAGGCTGAACCTATCCGAGTTGTGACGACTCAATCAGCTACCTTGCCCGCGGATGCTCTCTCTGTGACGGTCCCGGCGAGATCAGAGGCGGCTGGCTCAACTCAAAATACGGGCGTTGGCAGCGTCAAAGTTATGATTACGCCGCCCGCCGCCATAACCGCCGTGACGAACGAGGATGCCTTCATTGGCGGCCTGGACGCCGAGAGTGACGACGAGCTGCGCGAGCGGATAATCGAGAGCTACCGGAACATCTCCAACGGCACCAACAGCGCTTTCTATAAGGAGCAGGCCCTCAAGCATGAGGAGATTTACTCGGCGAGCGTGGTCGCCAAGGAGCGCGGCGTCGGCACGGTGGACATTTACGTTGCGGGCCGAGGCGGCCTCCCGGAAGATGCGATTGTCACCGAGCTTCAAGAGGAAATTAGCGAGCTTCGCGAGTTGAATGTCGACGTTCAAGTCAACAAGGCCGAAGCCATCGAAGTCGCGGTTGGCGTGGACATAGCCGTCAAGGCCGGCTACAGCTTCGAGGAGATTAAGCAGCAATGCATCGCGAACATCACCGAATACTTTAGCACGCTGAAAATCGGCGAGCCGTGCCTTGTGGCGGCCATCGGCAACGCGGTCTACACGGTGCCGGGCGTCGAGAATTATTACATCGTGTCGAGCATCAGCACCGACCGCTACATGAGCGCGAAGCAGCTGGCTGTCCTCGGGGCAGTGCAAATTTCTGAGAGGTGAGGTGGGCGCGATGAGTTCACTTAATTCTATGAAGCAAAAGCTTCGCCCACTGGGCTTTTACGACCTCAACGACGACACCATAATCAGCGCCGAACTTAGTGCCTATGCGGTTGTCCTCGACGAGATTAGCGCAACTCTGGCTGAGATTGAGCGCGAGTGTTTCGTCAACACGGCGGAGAGTTATGGTCTAGGTATGCGCGAGAGAATGTTGGGCCCTGAGCAGAGCGAAAAATCCGTTGAGGAGCGGCGAAACCAACTTTTATATCGATCGGCCATCACGGCAAATGACTTTACGAAGAGCAGCCTCGAGAAGGCCCTCTTAGCGGCCGGCCTCGATGGTTCCATCGTAGAATATCCGTCTCAAAATAGCGTTCATATAAATTGCTCTGGCCTAACAAATGGCAGCCTTGACAAGGCGGAGGCGCAAAAAATGGTTGAGGAGTTCTTGCCTGCGCACCTTGAATGTATCTTCAACTTTAGCACGCTACAATGGGATAGTATCGACGCCCTGGGCAACACTTTCGACGCGATGGATGCTCGCGGCTTGACCTGGGACGAGATAGATAATTTTGACTAAAACTTGTTCATACAAGCGTATAAAAACAAATTCAGTTATTTTTATGAAATAATTGGGGAGTGCCAGAGTGAGCATTTTCATTGGATTATCTGCTCAGCCAGGCCGCGAAGCCAAAGAAAATATTATTTTCTTTGTGGCCCAGTGCTCAACAACGTTGAGCGCTGGGCTGGCCGAAGGCCCATACGTGGCCTTCGGCGCCTCGCAGCCGCTAGATGCTCACTTAGGGCACTCCGAATAACTCTAAAACTACTTAGGAGTGAAAACCTATGCCTACAGAGAATAAAACGGCCAATCTGCAACTGAACAGCTGGCTTGGCACCGATAAGCCCCAGCGCGCGGACTTCGTCTCGGACAACACCATTATCGACACGGTCCTCGGCGAACACCTGGCTGACCTCACTATGCACCTCTCGGAAGACGATCGAACCTTGCTGACAGCCCCGTTCAAAGTCGGCGTCATCTCCGGGGACGGCAACACCAGCAAGGATCATACATTAGCCTTTTACCCGAAGCTTGTATTTGTTTTCTTGAGAAATTCGCCTCTAATCGAATACGACGCCACAAATAGCTACACCCGCTGCAACAGCGCCATTGTTACGTCATCGAGCGGCGGCACAAGTGGGGCGTCCTTGTTCCTCAACACGTTGACGCTCTCACAAAGCTCCACCGCGACCAACAACCGTTTTCTTAATCTCAATAAAAGTGGCGCTCAGTACGTTTACATCGCCTTTAAGTAAAATTTTATACAAACCAAAGCCGTTTAAGATTAGCTTGAACGGCTGTTTTATTTTATGACCCTTCGGTGTCAATTTTATTTAGGAAAAAACAATTAAACGCAAATCAATGGCACCGCATTCCAAGTCGATGAGCTGTTTTGTTGTTTGGCAATACGCTTTCCAAATCCAAACTCGTCTTTTTTTGAGCGTAAAAAATGCCACATTTCATCGAGTTCAATCACTACGCTATCGTCAATTGGATCCGGTTTGGAATAGTTATTTTTTTCGAACGTTTTCACCCAAGCGAACGCCGAATGAACGTTGACTTTAAAAAACTTGACGATGGTTCAGAACGAATCTCCGTGTGCGTACATCTAGACCTCCAGGAGTTTTTCATGCTTGCTCCGTCCTTTTTGCCTTGTAGGAACAAATTGGCAACCGCATTTTTTACATTTGTACCGTTACTCCCCCTTTACAAGGCCAGCTTTTACGTATTCATTTGATTCGCACTTTTTGCAGTTGTACACATCTATACCGTCCTTTTCTTTCTATTACATCACGTTTGATTATTTAAGTAACACCTTCATTTTTTAATATTTCATGTCTTATATTTTGCTCCGCATGTTTGTTTTCGAAAGAGGTCTATTATACGAAGCAGTTGGAGTGTCATAACAAGCGTCCTGCGCGCCGCGAGGCGCCGATAAGACAAGGAAGATCTTCTCCATCACGCTACACTTAGCCAAGAAGTTATGCTACAATGAATAAGTAAATTCAACCATAATCAAGGAGCCAATCATATGATAATCGGACTGAGCGCGATTTTCCCGTGCGACGACATAGAAAAAACAGCCAGCTTTTACGAGGACAAGCTTGGCTTTAGGGCTGTAAAGTATTTGACTGTCGCGGAGCCACACATATGCCTCTACAAGGATGATGTCGAGATAATTCTGACGAGGAACGTTGGCAAAGATAGCTTTAAACCGAACCACGTCTTGTATGGCTACGGATATGATGCTTACTTTTATACGAAGAATCAAGAAGAACTCGCGAAAACCTTTGAGGCGGCTGGGGTAACCTTTGTACGCCCCTTAAGCACAACAGACTATGGCAACACGGAGTTCGTGATCGAGGATTGCGACGGCCGCCACTTGGCCTTTGGTTGCAAGAACGGATAGCGCTTTAACGGAGACGGACAAAATGCAAGTAATGAAAAACCAGCTCATCAACAAGGTCGTCGTGACCGCAATCATCGCCGCGCTGTACGTAGTTTTAACGGCCATCTCCGGCGCATTCGGCCTCTCGTACTCCGGCGTGCAGTTCCGGCTCTCCGAGGCGCTAACAGTCTTGCCAGTTTTCTCGCCGTATGCTATAACAGGGTTGACGCTCGGCTGCTTCCTCGCAAACCTCGCCAGCCCACTCGGCGTCATCGACATCATTTTCGGCACACTCTCTACGCTTCTAGCCGCATACCTCACGCGATGGCTCGCTAATATAAAAGTTAAAGGTGTCCCGATCCTGGCACCACTTCCGCCCGTTCTCGTGGGAGCGCTCTTCATCGGTGCGATGCTCTCGTTTTTGTTGCCACAAGGCTTCAACTTCTATGCATTCTTCGTTTCCGCTCTTAGCGTCGGCGTTGGACAACTTGTGGTTTGCTACGGGCTAGGCCTGCCGCCATTTTTTCTAGTGAGAAAATTAAATATCTTTAAATAAACCCCACCACACCCAAGGGCGCCCCGAGGCCCCGAAGGCCCTTAGGGCCTTCGGCCAGCCCAGAGCACAACTTTGTTGGGCTCTGCGCCACAAAGAAAATAAATTTATTTTCTTTGGCCTCGCGGCTGCTGCAAGCTAAAAGTAAGTTCAAGATTTTAACAGGAGGGCTTTTTCGACATGAGCCACACAGAAAAAAGAGCGCCAAAATCGTTGCGCGAGATGTCGCCGGTACGGCTGATCGTCTCGAGTTTTTTTGCGATAATCGTGTTGGGAGCGGCTCTTTTGAATCTGCCAATTTCCTCGAGGGGCGCACAGCCGGTGAGCTACATCGACGCGATATTCACCGCGACATCTGCGACGTGCGTCACCGGCCTCACGCCGTTCGACACCTATACCCAGTGGTCGACGTTCGGACAAGTTGTCATCCTGTTTCTCATACAATTTGGCGGCCTCGGAATTGTCACATTCACGACTGGATTTACGCTCTTTTTGAGGAAAAAATTAGGCCTTCGCGACATGCAAATTGCGAAGGAATACACCAGCGGCAGCGTGCTGAACCTGCCGCGCCTCATAAAGACGATTATCATCTACTCGCTCGGCTGCGAGCTGCTTGGAGCGCTCATTTTTGCCGCTAGGTTTATTCCACAATTTGGCGTCGCGCGAGGCCTTTGGGTGTCGGTTTTCACGGCTATTTCTGCCTATTGCAACGCTGGCTTCGACATCATGGGTTTTGTAAATCCCGGCTCAAGCTTTATGGACTACGCAAAGGACCCATTAGTTTCGTTGACGATTTCATTTTTGGTGATTCTCGGTGGGCTTGGCTTTGTTGTGGTCAGCAACGTGTACTCGTGCCTTGTAAAAAAGGTCGAAAACATAAAAAATCACCCCAAGTTGAACTTGCACTCGTTTATAGTAATCCTCATGTCGGCGTGCTTGCTGGCGGTCGGAACGCTCTTATTCTTATTCTTCGAGTACGACAACACCCTGGCAGGCCTCACTTTTCTCGAAAAGCTAAACGTGTCATTTTTTCAATCCACAGTCGCGAGGACGGCCGGCTTTTTCTCTGTTCCAATCGGGCAAGAAAAGGTTCTCACCAAGCTGCTGACCATCATTCTCATGTTCATTGGCGCGTCGTCGGCCTCCACAGGCGGCGGCATAAAAACCACCACTTTAGTCGTGATTTTGGCCACCCTGCGAAGCGTCGTAAAGGGCCACGACGACACAGTCATTCTCCGGCACAAGGTTGAAAAATCCACGGTGTACAAGGCATTCTCGCTTACAATGCTCGCGCTGTTTCTGGTGGCGTTCGTTACAGCGGTCGTTTCTCTCATAGAGGCACCACAAAACATCAACGTCCTCGATGTAACCTTCGAGACAGTTTCGGCTTTCTCCACTGCAGGTCTCACCACCGGCATTACAAGCCTTCTCTCCGTCGCGTCAAAGTTGCTCATCATGCTCATGATGTTCATCGGACGAGTCGGACCCATCTCATTCATGTTTGCCGTCTCCCTAAAGAAAAGCAAAAACTCCGTGAAAGTCCTGCCATCAAGTAAAATTATTGTTGGATAATACATGGCTCGCACACAACTGCGTACGGGCCTAAAAAGCATGCAACGCGCACGGCAAAAAATAATATCCATTTTGTGGTATAGAGGCTGTATCTTAGCGCAAAGAGGCGTTGCTGCATTTTCATATACTAGATAAAATCCCTGTACATAAACAGCAAAAGAAGGGGGAGTGTTTTCTAAATAATCAAACGTGATACAATAGGAGGAAAAGGACGGTAATAGATATGTACAAGTGCAAAAAGTGCGAGTCAAAAGAATACGTAAAAGCTGGCGTTGTAAAGGGCGAACAGCGCTACAAAGGTAAAAAATGCGGTTGCCAATTTGTTCCCACAAGACATAAATGAAGGAGCAAGCAAGAAAAACTCCTTGCGGTCTGGATGTACGCACACGGATATTCGTTCCGAACCATGCTACGAAAATAAAAAAAAGTAGCAATTGCACACTGACAAATAGGTTTTCAACGCCTCATGAAAGTGAATTGCAGCAGAAAAAAAGCAAGCAGAACCTGCCTTTTAAAGGCTTACAAAAAATTAAATTTTAACAGGGGCAACAACCTGATATCCAAGCTTAGTAAGCTCACTAATAAAGCGGTCCGTCTTTCTTTTTTGACACTTTAGTCTTAAGGTTTCGCAGGTAGAATCATCGTAGAGGACAAGATTTTTTAGCATGTTAAAAATAACGACGAGGATTTTTCTAGCAAGAGCAATGGTTGCACGTTTAGCACCCTTTTGACTTTTCAAACGCCAGTACCAATTGGCAAGATATGTATTTTTCTTTCCGGCAATAACCCAAGCAATTTCGCGGAGCATACTTTTCAAGTAAGGATTTCCTTTGGTTATATGGCAACTCTTTCTTTTGCAGGAGTTCCCTAGCCGAGCATTTAAATAAAACTCGAGAGACAAAATGCGGATTTCAGGTGAGGAAAATTCTTTTTAGCACGAGCAAATAGATTGAAGGCTTTAACAAAAATTTTGAAGAAAGCCTTAGCTGTTTCAAGTGATCGAAAAAAACATTTGGACCTTCGGCGCAAAGGCGGAATGTAGTGTCGCAAGTCAGAGTTTACACCTTCGACGGTGTAAGTCTGGCTTTTATTTTTTAGCGAAGTATGAGCGCCTTCGTAGCGCACTTCTGCATATGCCGAATAAGCGTCAGAGTAATATTGCTGCGCCTTCACGGAACGATCAACTAAGCGCTGAATTCGCTCGCGACTTTTGGCGAAAGCTATGTCTAAACCTACGATTTCCCGTGTATCTCTACTGACCAGCGTTATCGCGTAAAATCTGTTTTTTTCTCTCGACGAAGCTGTAGAGCTCGTCCATTTC
>JAZQJR010000098.1:0-1517 GCA_045541715.1 Acutalibacteraceae bacterium | reverse complement strand
CATTGCCGAACCCAGATGCGGGTTGTAAGAACTGCCTAAAAACTGCATTTCTATTAGGTCCCCGATTAAAATGTTTGTGCCGCCGCCCAACATTTTTGAGATTATAAAGGTGCTGACGGCCGGCACAAAAACCATAGTTACTCCCGAAACTATACCCGGAACACTTAGTGGCAACAAAATTTTTGTAAGCACATGTCTACGACCGGCGCCTAAAACTTGAGCAGCTTCTATAATTTTTTTATCGATTTTTATGATGGTTGAATAAATTGGCAAAATCGTATACGGCGGAAAATTGTACACCATGCCTAAAACTACCGCGCTCTGATTGTTGATTAAGTTCAAATGTTTTAGCCCAAAAAACGAAAGCAAACTGTTTATGAGGCCGTTGTTTTCCAGCAGCGTCATCCAGGCGTAGGTGCGCAGCAAAAAATTCATCCACATTGGCAGCATAATCAGGGTCATTATCACGCCCTGATATTGGGCCTTCACTTTTGACACCATGTAGGCAAATGGGTAGCCCAGCAGTAGGCACACCAAGGTCGCGATTGCGCCCAAGAAAATTGAGTTCAAGAACACATACGAATATTTTCCGACCTCAAACATATTGCTCAAAGTGAAATTATTGGACTTGTCAGTGAAGGCAAAAAAGACGACCAAAAGCAGTGGCAATACGGTGAAAATCGCGATCCACAGCAGGTATGGACACAAAAGCACTTTCGATTTCAATTTTCGCTCTCCTTTGCGCCCTTCTGGTGCTCCTCATAGACCTCGTACATCTCGTCGCTGAAGGCGCTGTAGTCGCCGTACTCGCCGGAGTGCTCGGACTTTTTCATGATATGTATGTCGTCGGGCTGCAAAACCAGGCCAATTGTGCTGCCCGGCACCTGGGCGTCGGTCGACTGAATCATCCATTTAAAGCCATCAATATCGACTATAATTTCATAGTGCACGCCCTTAAACGTCACCGACGTAACCCGGCCCGAAATCGGGGCCTGCGCAGGGGGCACCACCTCTATGTCCTCGGGGCGTATTACAATGTCAACTTTTTCGTCTTTTGCAAACCCCGAGTCAAGACACTTAAATTTTTTGCCCGCAAACTCAGCCACAAAATCCTCGCGCATAACGCCGTCGATGATGTTACTTTCGCCAATAAAGTCAGCAACAAAGGCGTTTTGCGGCTCATTATAAATGTCCTGAGGACTGCCAATTTGCTGTATTTCGCCCTTGTCCATGACAATCACGGTGTCCGACATGGAGAGCGCTTCCTCTTGGTCGTGCGTGACGAAAATGAAGGTTATGCCCATTTGCTGCTGTATTTTTTTGAGCTCTTTTTGCATGTCTTTCCTGAGTTTCAGGTCAAGCGCGCCGAGTGGCTCGTCCAAAAGCAAGAGTTTGGGCCGATTTACCAGCGCCCGCGCTATGGCAACTCTTTGCTGTTGGCCACCCGACAAAGAGGTAACTTTTCTATTACAAAAGTCAGAAAGGCTGACCATTTTCAACATTTTTCTAACTTGTTC
>JAZQJR010000097.1:0-1881 GCA_045541715.1 Acutalibacteraceae bacterium | reverse complement strand
ACTGCGGTTGAGGGCGACGAATAGCCGATATATTTGATGTTTTCCGCGGCGATTTCCGGCTCGCACATGAAGTTTATATAGGCAAGCGCCTCATTCGGATGTTCCGCGTTCTTCGGGATACACATCGCGTCTACGAACTTATTCGTACCTTCCTTGGGCACCACAAAGCCGATATCCTTATTGCGTTGAGTCAAAAGTGCTGCGTCCCCCGAGTAGTACGGCGCCAAGGCCGCCTCGCTGTTGCCCATTTTGTCGAAGATTTGATCCATAACGTATGCTTGCACGAGTGGCTTTTGCGCCTTTAAGTCCTCTGCGGCACGAAGCCAATCTGCTTTATTCCTTGTATTCAATGGGATTCCGAGGCGAATTTGAGAAATCGCAAAAGCATCCCTTGGATTGTCGAACATCAGGATTTTCCCGGCATATTTGGGGTTCCACAGGAAGTCCCAGTTGATGTCTGCCTCCGACTCGGTGACCATCTTCTTGTTGTAGAAAATGCCAACTGTGCCCCAGGTGTACGGCACGGAATACTCGTTTGTCGGGTCGTATGCGGGCTTCCTAAACGCTTCATCTATGTGAGCGGCGTTCGGAAGCTTCGAGAAATCAAGCTTTTTCAGCATGTCGTGCTCAATCATCTTCGAGACCATATAGTCCGACGGAATGACCACATCGTAGTTCGTACCGCCGTTTTGAAGCTTCGCAAAAAGCGCCTCGTTACTTTGAAAAGTGCTGTAATTTACACGAATCCCGGTTCGGCGCGTGAATTCCTCGTTCACATTCAGACCGCCGTCGGAGCCGTCAGAGATGTATTCGCCCCAATTGTATACGTTTATGGTTACCGCAGAGGTTTTGTGACTTTTATAGAGCAGAACGCCACCTATGCTCGCGGCAAGAATCAAAATAATCGTAAAAATGACAACTAACTTTTTTTTCAACGCATTTCTCACCCAAATTCAATCAATTTTCTCGGCCGTCGCCTGTCGAATGTTGACTACTATTAGCAAAATCAGCACCACCACAAACAATATCGTCGAGAGCGCGTTTATCTCCGGACTGACGATTTTGCGCGTCATTGAGTATATCGCGATAGGTAACGTCTGCGTCGTGCCGCTGGTGAAGTAGCTGATCACAAAGTCGTCGAGCGACAGCGTGAACGCCATTATCATGCCCGTTATTACGCCCGGCATGATGTCCGGCAAAATCACCTTGACGAACGCCCTCGCCGGGGGGCACCCTAGGTCTTGTGCAGCCTCGTAGAGGTGCGGATTTATCTGTCGGAGCTTTGGTAGGACTGATAAAATTACGTACGGCAGGCAAAAGGTTGTATGCGCGAGAATTAGTGTGACGATGCCCGGCTTGAAGATGCCCCATGCGTTGTACGCGAACACGAATAGCAGCATCAGCGAGACGCCCGTTACGATTTCTGGGTTCACGATGGGCAGGTTGTTTACGCTCATTACGAGCTTTTTCGACCACTTTTTCATCTTTAGAATGCCAAAACACGCCAGAGTCCCGATAATTGTAGCCAAAATCGATGCAACAACTGCGACAACTACGGTGTTAAGTAGTGCACGGAGAATTTCCTTGTCGGCAAATAACTTTGCATACCACTTTAGTGAGAACCCCGTCCAGACGCTCCGGCTTTTCGACTCGTTGAACGAGAACGTGATGAGAACCACGAGCGGTGCGTATAGAAAGAGGAAAATTAGCCCCATGTACAGCCGCGAGATTGATTTGGTTTTCAATTTTTCATCATCCTTCACTTTATGGGAGTGCCTTTATCGTGGCTGTAGTCGCGCTGGCCGCGAGGCCAAAGAAAATAAATATTTATTTTCTTTGTGGCCCATAGCCCAACGAAGTTGTGCTATGGGCTGGCCGAAG
>JAZQJR010000096.1:0-10588 GCA_045541715.1 Acutalibacteraceae bacterium | reverse complement strand
CGCCTCGCGGCGCCCGTGCTGATTCGAGCTGGGTATTCGCTGATTTTGTTATTTTTATCGGGCCAAAAGCATAATTTATTGTATTGCTACATAAAAAGTGAGGGGGAAAAACGTTGCGAGACCGCAAAGGAAATCGGCGTTCTGCGGGGCAAAAGTTGCAATCGGTCGTCTCGAAAATGCAGGTACCTGTGAGTGCCATGACGAATTGTGCGCATTTTGAGATGAACTCGAACAGAGAGGTGGCCATAGAGGGGTGCCGCGGCATCTTGCAGTACGACGAGAATATGATTCGGCTGAATACTGGCAAAATGGTGACCTCTTTTTGCGGCCGAAACCTCGCCATACGCTGCCTCACGCCGGACTCGCTGATCGTGGAAGGATTTATAACATCAATAGAGTTTATAACTTAGAGGAGCGATTTATGTGCTCAAAATAATAAGATTTTTTTGGGGCTACGTCGTCTTTTCGGCAAGAGGGGCCTTCCCGGAACGCTTCTTGAATCTCGCGGCGAGGGCCGGCGTAAACCTCTTTGCGGTGGAGCGGCGCGACGATGTGCTTTATTGTTCGGTATTGGCCTCGGAGTATAAAGCACTTAGGCGCTTGGCGAGGAAGTCCAGTATCAAGATAAGTCTCCGCGAGAAGCATGGCTTGCCGTTTTTTATTTGGCGTCATAGGCATAGAAAAGGTCTGCTCGTAGGGCTGGTTTGCTTTTGGCTGACGCTGTATTTCTTGTCGCTCTACATATGGTCAATCGATGTGCAAGGCGCCACGGCCGTCGACAAAAGCGAGCTTGACAACCTAATAAATAGCATTGGCGTCAGCGTCGGCACCCTCAAGAGCGAGATCGATGCGCCGATCATCGAGAAGACCATCATGAATCAGTTTGAGAATATTTCGTGGGTGTCGGTCAACGTCAGGGGGAGCGTCTTGAGCCTGGAGTTGAAAGAACGCATCGAGCCGCCCGATTTAATTCCAAGTGAGTCTCCGTGCAACGTGAAGGCGACCCATGATGGGCAAGTCGTTCGCATGGAGGTCTATCAGGGGACGCCGGAAGTCAAGTGCGGCGATGCGGTCGTCGAGGGGCAGCTTTTAGTGAGCGGCTTCGTGGAGGATGACTTCGGAGTGTGTAACTTGCGACATGCTGATGCGAAAATTTTTGCCTTGACGAGGCGCGAGCTCAAGCAGGAAGTGGCGCTAACGCAACTCGAGAGGCAGCCGACAGGGAAGGTTGTTGTGCGGAAAAGGTTGAAGCTCTTCGGTGTGGAGTTGCCGTTAACGCTGCTTCCTGCTCCGCGCGGGAGCTACGAGAAGAGCCTGCAGATCGACAATGCGAACGTCATGGGGGTCTCTTTGCCGGCCAGCCACTACAAGGAGACTTGGACGCAATTTTGCGAGGTGCAAGTGACTTTGACGAGGGATGAGGCGATGTCGCGGGCGTATAAGGCCTTGGAGGACGAGGAGAATGAGCTATTTAAGGAGATGCATATCCTCGGTTGCGACAAGAAGGAGAAGTTCACCAACGACAAGGCGATTTTGATTGCGAGCTACTTGTGCGAGGAGAACATCGCGGCGCAAGAGGAGATCGTCTTGGAGGAGTAATGAGAGTGACTTTAGTAAAAATTTACCTTGGGTTAGCGCTACAGCCGGGCTGGCCGAAGGCCCGCAGGGCCTTCGGCGTCTCGCGGTCGCCAGCTGCTTGCTAAGGAAACTCGCACGCAAATGTAAAAGTGCTAAAAGGACGGGCCACTCTTGGAGGGTTTTGTTGGGCATTGTTACAAAAATGAAAAAACTTGCATTTTTTGATGACAACCTGAGCTTTTTGTGATATAATGACCTAAATTGGACCCGTAATTTGTCAAAATCATAGGGCTAATCTTAAGCGGAATAAATGCAAAAAATATACTTGAAATCGAATTTTTATTATGTTAAAATCTGAGGCTAGTATAGGCAAATTGTAATTTTATTCGTTTAACTTTATATTTTCAAAACATAGGGAGGTAAGTTTGCCTAAATTTAGTTACTTGTTTTTACATTCGGTAATCAAAATAAAAGGGTAAGCGAGTTTTTATGGATAAGATTAAAGTGGTTATCAATAATAAGCAAAAAGAGGTCAAAATTCCGACAGGTTTGCGCATGATCATTCGCCGTTGTTGTAATGCCGTCTTGCGTACCGAGGAGGTTGAAGGACCTGTCGAGGTTAGCGTGACGCTCGTCGATAACGACCAGATTCAAGAGCTTAATCGTGACTACAGGCAGAAAAATATGCCGACCGATGTTTTGTCTTTCTCTCTTAGCAAGGATGGTGTCTTCGAGAAAGATCCTGCCACTGGCGTTACGATGCTGGGCGATGTGGTTATTTCTGTGCAAAAGGCACAAGAGCAGGCTGACAAGTTTGGACATAGCTTCCAGCGCGAGATTAGCCATTTGACCGTTCACGCGATGCTGCACTTGCTTGGCTATGTGCATGAGAACGGCGGCATGGAGAAGGTCAAGATGCGCGAAAAAGAAGAGCTGATTATGAGTAAGCTCGGTTTTTCCAACATTGTGACTTATTACTACAAGTAAGTTTACATAGGTGGCGCGAGGTACGATTGACGATCTGCATCTAGCGCCAGGGCGCCGCGAGGCGCCGGAGGCCCGTAGGGCCTTCGGCCAGCCCAGAGCCCAACTACGTTGGGCTCTGGGCCACAACGAAAATAAATATTATTTTCGTTGGCCTCGCGGCCCCGCAGCAGCTAAGTAAAAAGAAAATTCTCAATATGGCGCCACCAGATACATACAGGCATTGTTTCTGTATGTATTGCCTTTTTATGGGAACTTGACGGGGGAGGAGGGCTCAAAATAATGGAGAAAAAATCAGCATTTATCGCAATAGTTGGCATCCCGAATGTTGGAAAGTCATCGATCCTTAACGCGTTGCTTGGCCAAAAAATCTCGATAGTCTCGCCCAAACCGCAAACTACCCGAACACGCATCATGGGGGTGCTAACGAGAGGGGCCACTCAGCTGGTTTTCATCGATACGCCCGGCATTCACGCGCCGAAAAATGAACTCGGCCGATACATGGAAAAGTCCATCCGGGAGTCGATAGCATCCGTCGATGCGTGTCTTTTAGTGGTCGAGGCAGGGAAAAGCCTCAAGCCAGGCGAGTTGCAGCTTATAAAGCGGCTGAAAAAGACAAACTTGCCGGTAATTTTAGCGATTAACAAGGTTGACACACTGCGCGACAAGTCCATTTTGATGCAGCAAATAAGGGAGCTCTCGGCGCTGATGGACTTCCACGCAGTGGTGCCGCTGTCGGCAAAGACCCTCGATGGCCTGGAAATACTCCTTGAGCAACTGCAAAAAACAGCCACGCAAGACGGACATTTTTTCCCAGAGGACGAGCTAACCGACCAGCCCGAGAGGGTGATCGTCGCAGAGATAGTCCGGGAGAAAATTTTGCAGCTCATTGACAAGGAAATCCCTCACGGGGTGGCGGTTTGCGTGGAGAGAATGCGCGACCGCGACGACGACAGCAATTTGATTGACATCGATGCGATGATTTATTGCGAGAGGGCCAGCCACAAGGGGATTTTGATCGGCAAGCGCGGCGACATGCTCAAGAGGATTGGCTCGCTGGCAAGGGCCGACATAGAGGCCTTCTTTGGCGCGAAAGTTAATTTGCAATTGTGGATAAAAGTCAAAGAAGATTGGCGAAATCGCGCCGGGCTTTTGAGAAATTTTGGTTTCGATGAGAAAGATTTTAATGCGTAAGCGGGTGGTTTGAGCCATCCGTTTTTTAGGATTGTGCCAATTAGATCTTTATTTTGGGTTAGCTGCATCGGTGGGTTAGCCGCACCGGCCGCGAGGCCAAAGAAAATATTATTTTCTTTGTGGCCCAGAGCTCAACTTTGTTGAGCTCTGGGCTGGCCGAAGGCCCTACAGGCCTTCGGCGCCTCGCGGCGCCCAGCGGCTAGATCATGATATTAACTGTTTTTACAAAAATTTCAGGATAAGATTTCCTCAGATATATTCGAAAACTTAGCGAAAACTAATGTTAAGATTATTTTGAGGAGGAATAAAAATGAGCGAGGAAATGGCATGGCAACGTTTCTCGGCGAGCGGCAAGGTGATGGACTATTTGCTATATGCCTCGATAAAGAACGCGAACAATGCTGACATGGAGGGGGCGCGCGGATATGCAGGTCAACACGGACGGCTTGGTGATAATGGAGAAGGCGATCTCTGACAATGACAAATTGCTCACGATTTTGACTCGAAAATATGGCGTCATAAAGGCGTTTGCGCGCGGCGTGAGGAACGTCAAGAACAAGAACTTCGCCGCCACGCAGCTGTTTTGCTATTCCGACTTTGCGATATACAAGGGTCGGAATAAGTACATAATTAACGAAGCGGCGCTCAAGAAATCCTTTTGGGGCCTGCGTTGTGACATCGAAAAGTTAGCCCTCGCGCAATACTTTTTCGAGTTGATTTTAAGTCTGGTTGCGGCCGAGGAGCAGCATCATAGTGAAGAAATCTTGCGCCTCACGTTAAATTCGCTTCATTGTCTGGCAGAGAAAGACATGCCGCAGCGGCTGATAAAATCGGTGTTCGAGATGAGGCTCTTGTCGATGGCGGGCTATATGCCGGACTTAATTTATTGCACCGAGTGCGACAAGAGTGAGGATGAGCGATTTTATTTTGCGCCGTTCGAGAATGGAATCTTGTGCGGCGAGTGCGCGCAGAACTATCCGGGGGAGAAGTTCGAGCTGACGAGCGGGCTGCTCTACGCGCTGCGGTACACGGTGTACGCGCAATTCAATAGGATGTTCGCCTTTGAGCTGAGCGAGGAGAGCCAAAAAATTCTCGCGCGAGTGACGGAGTCGTACCTGCTGCGCTGCCTCGAGCGGCGCCCGCGGACGCTGGACTTCTACCGGCAACTTGTGCTAAATTAGTCCTGAGAAGCAGGGGAGAGGGGGCCGCGATTTTGAGCGCCGAAATGACTAAATATTGCAAGGTTCTCGAGCTGGATAAAGTGTTGCACATGCTGGCAGAAAAGACCTCGTGTGAGGCCTCAAAAGTGCTGGCGCGCTCGATTACTCCAAAGCGAGACCTAGAAAAAGTACGCACGTTAATGAGTGAAACTTCCGATGCCCACATGCTCATCGCGAGGTTTAAGGCGCCGTTTTTCAGCGGCCTCAGCGATGTCAACTTTGCCATAAAAAAGGCCACCTCTGGAGCGACCTTGAGCACGACTGAGTTGCTCCGTGTGGCTGCAAATCTTCATGTATTTAACGAGCTTGAGAAATTTCGTGAGCAATTTGCCTCGCTGAAAACGGCCTTAGACTCGCGATTTGAGCGGGTCATACCGAATAAATATCTAGAGAATAAAATCAAATATTGCATCGTCTCCGAGGATGAAATTGCCGATGAGGCCTCGTCGGAGTTGGCTGCAATTAGGCGAAAAATTCGCAGAACATCGGAGTCAATAAGAGAAAAGCTCGACAAAATGTTGCGCTCGCCGAACGTGCAAAAATTTCTGCAAGAGAATATCGTCACGATAAAGTCCGAGCGTTTTGTGTTGCCGGTTCGGGCGGAGTTCAGACGAGAAATCGCTGGCCTTGTGCACGAGACTTCCGCCAGTGGCGCGACGGTGTTCATTGAGCCGGCAAGCGTTGTGGATGCAAATAATGAGATAAAAATTTTGCGTCAAGCTGAGAAAAAAGAAATCGAGAAAATCTTGCGTGAGCTGTCCACAGAGGTGGGTGGCTTTGCTGAGAATATCCTTGGCAGCTATGAGTCTTGTGTGGAGCTGGATGTGATTTTCGCGAAGGCTGAGTTGGCTTACACGATGAAGGCGGTCCTCCCGAGGCTAAATTCTGAGGGGCGAGTGAGCCTCAAAGACGCACGACATCCGCTAATTGACCAGAAAAAGGTTGTCCCGACGTCGATATCGTTGGGCGAAAACTTCAACACGCTAGTGATAACCGGGCCGAACACGGGCGGAAAAACCGTATCGCTCAAGACGGTCGGGCTGCTCACGCTGATGACGATGTGCGGCCTGATGATACCAGCCTCGGAGCGGAGCGAAATCTCGGTGTTCGAGCACGTCCTGGCGGACATCGGCGACGAGCAAAGCATAGAGCAATCGCTGTCGACATTCTCGTCGCACATGGTCAACATCATAAAAATTTTGTCCCTCGCCAATGGAAAAAGCCTGGTGCTGCTCGACGAGTTGGGCGCCGGAACGGATCCGGTCGAGGGGGCGGCGTTGGCCGTTGCGATACTCGAGACGCTAAAAGGCCGCGGCTGCAAGGTCTTGGCGACGACCCATTACGCCGAGCTCAAGGCCTATGCAATCTCGACTGCGAGCGTTGAAAATGCCTGCTGCGAGTTCGACGTCAAGACTCTTGTGCCGACGTACAAGTTGTTAATCGGAGTGCCAGGCAGCTCGAATGCCTTTGCGATTTCCCGACGTCTAGGGATGCCCGCTCAAGTTGTCGAGGCGGCTCAAAAGGCCCTCTCTGAGGAAAATATAAAGTTTGAGAAAGTCGTAAAAAACCTCGAGAAGACTCGCAACGACTTAGAGAAGGAAAAACTCGAGCTGGCAAGGTTAAAAGAGAAGTTGAGTTCAGATGTGGCTGAGGTGCAAAGGGAAAAAGACTTTGTGAAGACGTGGCGCGAGACAGAGTTGAAAAATGCTAAGCTTAAGTCGGAGGGGATTGTTTCGAGCGCCCGCGCGATGGCTGAGGAGCTCATTGACGAGATTAAGACCATAAAAAAGGCCGCTAGCCATAATGATGACGCGATTAGACAATTGAAGACGAGACTTGGCAAGATGGACAAGGCGCTTGACCCGGTTGAGACTCGAGAGAATGATGGCTACAAGTTGCCACGGAAGCTGAAAGTCGGAGACAATGTTCTTGTTTTCGACATTGATAAGAAGGGCACCGTGCTGGAGGTCAACCCGGCCAGCGACGAGGTTGTGGTGCAGGCTGGCATCATCAAGACGCGCGTGCCGATAAGCAACATCCGTTTGTTGGGCGAGAAGGCAAATAAAAAGCGCTCCAGCGTTAGCTCTCGAGGCCTTAGAAATTCGACTCGAACGGTTACAAGGGAGCTCGATGTGCGCGGTAAGACGGCCCTCGAGGCGACGCTGGAGCTGGACGCCTTCATTGATGGAGCGGTTTTGTCGAATGTGAATATGCTGACGGTCATTCACGGCAAGGGTACCGGCGTGTTGCGCGAGGAGATTTCCAAACATTTAAAAAAGCACCCCAACGTGAAGACGTTTCGTTTGGGCACTTTCGGCGAGGGGGAGTCTGGTGTGACGATCGTTGAACTTAAGTAGTTTATGCTTAATTTAACAAAATGCTTTATGCTATAAGTTTATATCACATGATAATTTTTGAAAAATTCACAATATTAAGAGGGTGATTTTATAAAAGAATACAAAGTTGTTTTGACAGATGAGGTCGCCGCCTTTTACGAGAACTTATCGCGCTTTTTAAAGCGGCCTGTTGAGGAAATTTTAGCTGAGAATTTAATCAAAAATAAGGATTTGCTAACAAGTCTTTTGCTGCCCCCGAGATAGAGTTTTGACACAAAAATGGCGAGGGGTTGGTGGGTGCTTTAGAAATGGCCTAGAGCGTGTTGTCAATAAAACACCGTTGGTTGAATCAATGTTGGATAAAATTGTTGGTAAAAATAGCGGAATCTTTTAAATTAAAAAAACAAAGTTATAGTCTTATTTTTAGAAGAACACTTTTTTGATTACCATAAATTACCTTGTTGCGATTTCAAACGCAGATTCGGAGTTTTGTGTTAAAGCTTGAGGCAAATGTTGTTGGTTTTTATTAACACTAACGGGCTGCGCCCCGGGTTCGTTGGCGATGTATCAAAAAAACGCAGTAAAAATTTGTGCATATGGATATTTCGCCTATTGTGCTGAACGCGATTGACGCAACCACTACATATAGCGTATAATTGTCTCAAGTGGCAATTTTGGCACAAGATATTGTATTTTGGCTTCGGAGGACACTATGATTAGCACGATTACGAAAAGAGACGGAAGAAAAACTGACTTTAACAAGGAAAAAATCGCACAGGCTATCTTTAAGGCCGCGAGGAAAATGGGCGGTAGCGACTACAAGTTATCTCAGCAATTGGCCGATAAAGTCGTTGAGTACCTAGAAAATGAGAACTCAAGCGAAGCGATCACCGTTGAGCATGTGCAGGACGTGGTCGAGAAGGTTCTCATTGAGGAGGGGCACGCGCAGACCGCTAAGGAGTACATTTTGTTCCGCTCGGACAGAACTCGCGTGCGCGAGATGAACACTCGCCTTATGAAAATTTACGAGGGCCTGACCTTCAAGGCGGCCAAGGACAACGACGTTAAGCGCGAGAACGCCAACATTGACGGCGACACTGCGATGGGCACCATGCTCAAGTACGGCTCGGAGGGCGCTAAGCAGTTCTACGAGATGTACATTCTCGACCCGAAATTCGCGAAGGCTCACGCGGATGGCGACATACATATTCACGACCTAGATTTCCTTACATTGACGACCACCTGTTGCCAAATCGACTTGGACAAACTCTTCACAAACGGTTTCTCGACGGGCCATGGCTTCCTGCGCGAGCCCAATGACATCATCAGTTACGCTGCGCTGGCTTGTATCGCGATTCAGGCGAACCAAAACGATCAGCACGGCGGCCAGAGTGTGCCAAACTTCGATTACGCGATGGCCAAGGGCGTCGCGAAGACCTACAGGCGCACCTACAAGCAGAATATGATTCGCGCGTTGGAAATCTTGACCGAGGTGGACGAGCCTAAAACTTTCTATGAGGAGCTCTCATCACGCGCTCAAAGCGAAAGCAACGACTTGCCGGCCCTCGACAACGGTGAGGCCTACATGCAAAAGGAACTTGAACTCTTGAGCGAAAACTTCGGCGAGAAAATCGCGAAAAAAGCTCAGAAATTTGCCTACGACCACGCCAAAGATGAGACAAATCGTGCGACCTTCCAGGCGATGGAGGCGCTGGTTCACAACTTGAACACCATGCACTCTCGGGCGGGCGCGCAGGTGCCGTTTAGCTCGATAAACTACGGCCTCGACACCACTCCGGAAGGTCGATTGGTCATAAAAAATATTCTCCTTGCGACGGAAAAAGGCCTCGGCAACGGCGAGACCCCGATCTTCCCGATTCATATTTTCAAGGTCAAGGAGGGCATCAGCTACAACCCCGGCGACCCCAACTACGATCTCTTCAAGTTGGCCTGCCGCGTGAGCGCAAAGCGCCTGTTCCCGAACTTTTCATTCATTGACGCGCCTTTTAACTTGCAGTACTATCAACCGGGCCGCCCCGAGACCGAAGTGGCTTACATGGGCTGCCGCACCAGGGTCATCGCGAACAAGTTCGACCCGTCTAATGAGATCGTCAACGGCCGAGGGAATCTGAGCTTTACCTCGATAAATCTGCCGCGCTTGGCCATCGAAAGCAAAAATAGCATCGAGACTTTCTACAAGCTGCTGGATGAGAAAATCGACCTAGTTATTGACCAACTTCTTGCGAGATTTGAGCTGCAAGCTATAAAAAAAGTTCGAAATTTCCCGTTCCTTATGGGACAAGGCGTCTGGATAGACTCCGACAAGCTCGGCATGGACGACGAAATCCGCGAGGTCATTAAACACGGTACGCTGACGGCTGGTTTTATCGGTCTGGCAGAGTGTTTGAAGGCTCTAATCGGGGAGCATCACGGCGAGAGCGAACGTGCGCAAAACCTCGGCTTGGAGATTATTTCTCACATGAGGAAGCGTATGGACGACGCTGCCGACAAGTATAAGCTGAATTTCTCGCTCATCGCGACGCCGGCAGAGGGTCTCTCTGGTCGTTTCGTTCGCATCGACGCCAAGAAGTATGGCAAAATTCCGGGTGTCACCGACAGGGACTACTACACGAACTCCTTCCACGTGCCCGTCTACTATGACATCTCGGCCTGGGAGAAGATAAAAAAAGAGGCGCCGTATCATGCGTTGACGAACGGTGGCCACATCTCCTATATCGAGCTCGATGGCGACCCGACGAAGAACCTTGACGCCTTTGAGCAGGTTGTGCGCTGCATGAAGGAGGCCGGCATCGGCTACGGCTCGATTAACCATCCGGTCGACAGGGACCCCGTTTGCGGCTACACCGGCATCATTAACGATGTTTGCCCGCTTTGCGGCCGCAATGAGAACGATGGTGCGCCGACCTTTGAGAGGATTCGCCGGATTACGGGATATCTCGTCGGCACTGTGGACAGGTTCAACAATGCGAAGCAGTCCGAAGAGCACGACCGAGTTAAGCACTGCGTTGCGAAGAACATTTGAGTAAAATCAAGCGCTATGGCGCCGCGAGGCGCCGAAGGCCCCAACGGGGCCTTCGGCTGCAAGATAGCTCAATTTTATTGAGCTATCTTGCACAAAGAAAATAAATATTCATTTTCTTTGGCCTCGCGGCCCGCTAGCGCAAAGCCATCGAATTTGCGGGAGGATGTAGACTTTGACTAAGATAAGAGTTTCCGGGCTGGTTGCCGAGTCGATTGTCGACGGCCCGGGCATAC
>JAZQJR010000095.1:0-18058 GCA_045541715.1 Acutalibacteraceae bacterium | reverse complement strand
TGGAGCTCATGTGCGCAAAATCCAAAATACCCCATTAATAAATTGCCTTGTATCTTTAGCGTTTCCTCCTCGAGTTCCTTTTTCTCCAATTGTGTGCGGTTTGATTTTTTTCCAAGCGCTGCCGCTTATATCGTGCCGGTGTTGCTCTAAACCCATTTTTTCATTATATTATAACATGTTTTTATTAACGACAGGCTCTAAGAAATACAACTTCGACAAGGTGATGGATTTCATTGCCGGAAAATATTTTTGACGCAACATAATGGCGGCACCTTTTACGCATATTAGTACGGGGTGCCGCTACTATTTTGAAGAACACTAATCAAACCGTTAGTGGCTGCCGCGAGGCGCCGAAGGCCCTACGGGCCTTCGCCCATTCGATAGCTCAACAACTGTTGAGCTATCGAATACAAAGAAAAAATATATTTTTTCTTTGGCCTCGCGGCCCATTCGCGCTACAATATGAGAGAGACAAGCTCGAGGGCACTCTACCTATTTTTGACTAACTTGAAGGGACCGAGACCATGAGAAAAGTGCTGTCCTACTTGAAGCCGCATGGCCTGGGGCTGGCGTGCTGTTTTATGTTTTTGTTCGTGCAAGGCCTGTGCGATTTGAGCCTACCAAACTACATGTCGAACATCGTCAATGTTGGAATTCAGCAAAGCGGCCTGGATGATTCTTCGCCGGAGGCCTTGAGTCAGGACGCCTATACTCTTTTGAGTTTTTTTATGAGCGATTCGGACAAGCAAACATTCGCCGGGAACTACAAACTAATCTCGAGTGAAAGCGCCAACGAAACCACCTTGAAAAAGTATCCTCTTCTGGCCACTAAAAATATCTATACACTCAGCGAAAACCATAACAAAAATCTCGATGCAATCTGGCATTCGGCGTGTTTTTCGCTGGTTAATTTCCTAAAAATGAACACTACCGCTACCAACGAGGCCTCTACAGACCTTGCTAGCGTTGATTTTTCGCAAGTTTACCAGCTAATTCCACACCTACAAGCGCTTTCTCCTGAGAGTCTCGAGGAACTCCGAAGCGCGCCCAACTCCGTTGACTCTAGTCTGACCGAGCAAATAGCCATATACGTCAAGCGGCAAATCTACTCGGAGCTGGGCATGACCCTCGAGAGCGCGCAAAATAATTACATCGTACGGACCGGCGCGACAATGCTGCTGTTCACGCTGATTAGTATAATCGCGAGCATTCTGGTGAATTATCTTTCCTCGAAAATCTCGACAAAAACCGCGAGAAAGCTGCGTCATGATGTCTTTCGCAAGGTGGAAAGCTTCTCGAACAACGAGTTTAATAAATTCTCGATTTCGTCGCTCATCACGCGCACGACCAATGACATCACGCAGGTGCAAATGCTAATTATCAGCGGGGTCCGAATCCTGTGTTACGCCCCGATTGTCGCGATCGGCGGGATCATCATGGCGCTGAGCAAGAGCGTCTCGATGTCGTGGATAATCTTCTCAGGCATCGCCATTTTAGTCGCGCTGATCTTGAGCATCTTCGTGGTGGCCTTCCCGCGATTTAAGCTCGTGCAAAGGCTCATCGACAGATTCAACTTGGTGACAAAAGAAAACTTGATCGGAATCATGGTAATACGAGCGTTCGGGACGCAAAAATTCGAGGAAAAGCGCTTCGACGAGGCCAACATAAGCCTCACGCAGACCGACCTCTTCATAAACCGAGTAATGGTAGTCATGATGCCGTCGATGATGCTGCTCATGAACCTGGTGTCGGCGCTGGTCATCTGGACGGGCAGCCGGCAAATCGAGCGCGCGCAAATGCAAGTCGGCGACATGATGGCGTTCATGCAATACGCCACGCAAATCATGATGTCGTTCCTCATGATCTCGTTCATGTTCATCATGGTGCCGCGCGCGGTAGTCTCGGCCAAGCGCATCAAAGAAGTCTTGACCACAGAGCCGAGCATCCTTGACCCGAAAGTGCCGACTCGCGTGAGCAGAAATAATGTTCGCGGCAAGGTCGAGTTTAGGAATGTTTCGTTTCGCTACAGCGACGCCGAGGAAAATATGCTTGAGAATATAAGCTTCACGGCGCTGCCCGGCCAAACGACGGCGTTTATTGGCCCGACGGGCTCTGGCAAGTCCACGCTTGTGAACCTCATCCCGCGCTTTTTCGACGTCACCGAGGGCGAGATTTTGATCGACGGGGTCAACATTAAGGACATGGCGCAGAGCGATTTGCGCGAGATTATCGGCTACGTGCCGCAAAAGGGCGTGCTTTTCTCCGGCGATATTTCGTCGAATTTAAGGCTGGGCAATGAGAACGCGAGTGAAGCAGACCTTCAGAAGGCAATCGAAATTTCGCAGGCTGCGGAGTTCGTTAACACTAGCGCTGGCGGCCTTTCGAGGGAGATTTCTCAAGGCGGCAAGAACGTCTCTGGTGGCCAGCGGCAACGCCTTTCCATCGCGAGGACTATCCTCAAAAACGCGCCGATTTATATCTTCGACGACAGCTTCTCCGCGCTCGACCTGAAGACCGATGCGGCCCTGCGCAAGGCCCTCGCCGCGCACACCAAGGCGAGCACGATTCTGATTGTCGCGCAGCGGATTAGCACCATAATGGCCGCCGAACAGATTGTCGTGCTCGACGATGGCAAAATTGTTGGCCGCGGCACGCACAAGGAGCTTCTTGAAAGCTGCGGCGTCTACCGAGAAATCGCGCAGTCGCAGTTGCCAAAGGAGGAGTTAGCGTGAAGAAGGAATTCAGCCTCAAGCCAGGTCATCACGGTCCGGTCTTCGCCACCGAGAAGGCTAAAAATTTCAAGGGCACTTTCTCAAAGCTCTTGGCGCGACTTGGCCGATATAAAATAAGCTTCTTGCTCGTTGTAGTTTTCGCTATTTTGTCCACCATATTTAACATAATCGGCCCGAAAATTCTAGGCAACGCGACTACGATTATTTATGACGGCGTAATGAGGAAAATTTCTGGCGAACCTGCTAGCATAGACTTTGCGGCGATTGGAGAAATTTTAATTTCGTTAGTTGTTTTGTACATCATAAGCGCGATTTTTTCTTACTTGCAAGGCTTTTTGATGACAAGCGTCGCAATGAAAACAGCTTATACTCTGCGCAAGGAGATTTCCTTCAAGATTAATAAATTGCCACTTTCTTACTTTGACTCAGTAAGCATCGGCGATATTTTGTCGAGAATCACCAATGATGTTGACACGCTCAATCAAACTCTCAATCAGAGCATTACTCAAATAATCACATCGCTCTCGACGGTCATCGGCATCGTCGTTATGATGCTGACCATCAGCTGGCCGCTAACCCTCGTCACGCTGCTAATCATCCCGGTTTCTCTGTCGCTGATATTGCTCATCGTGAAAAAATCTCAAAAGCATTTCCTCGCGCAACAAAAATGTCTGGGTGCGTTGAATGGCCACACCGAGGAGATGTATTCTGGTCACGTGATAGTCAAGGCCTTCAACAAGGAGACGCGCGCTATAGAGGCCTTCGACGAGCACAATGAATCGCTTTACAAGTCGGCGTGGAAGTCGCAATTTTTGTCCGGTCTCATTATGCCCGTGATGAACTTTATTTCAAACTTAGGCTACGTTGCGATTTGCATCTTAGGCGGGCGCCTCGCCGTTCAGCAGGCCATCTCCGTCGGCGACATACAGGCGTTTATTCAGTACGTTCGTCAGTTTACGCATCCACTAAATCATATCGCGAATATCTCAAACATCTTGCAACAGACGGCCGCCTCGGCTGAGCGAGTTTTCGATTTCCTTGACGAGAAGGAGGAATCTCCAGACCGCGAAAATGCCCTCCATGTTGTTGAAAATGACGAAGGGTGCCAAAGCTCAAATGCAGTTGCGGTGGACGGAGCGGTGACTTTTGAGCACGTGAGGTTTGGCTACAAGACGGATAAAATTGTAATAAAAGACTTCTCCGCAGAGATAAAGCCTGGCCAAAACGTCGCGATAGTTGGCCCGACCGGTGCTGGAAAAAGTACGATAATTAAGCTTTTGATGCGATTTTACGACGTGAATAGCGGTCGGATTTTGCTTTCTGGCCACGATATTAGAGACTTTTCGCGCGATGAGCTGCGCTCGATTTTCGGCATGGTTCTGCAGGACACCTGGCTCTACAACGCCTCCATCCGCGACAACATTCGCTACGGGAGCCTGAGCGCCACCGACGAGGCCGTTCGCGCCGCCGCGAGGGCCGCCCACGCCGAGCATTTCATCCACACGCTGCCCGGCGGCTACGACATGATTGTCAACGAGGACGCTAGCAACATTTCCGTGGGCCAAAAGCAGCTGCTAACCATTGCTCGCGCGATTATCTCCGAGCCGAAAATTTTGATTTTTGACGAGGCAACCAGCTCCATCGACACACGCACGGAGGTTTTAATCCAGTCGGCCATGGCCAATTTGATGAAAAATCGCACGAGTTTTATCATTGCGCACCGGCTGAGCACCATCCAAAATGCCGATTTAATCCTCGTTATGAGCGACGGCGACATCGTCGAGCAGGGCACCCACGAAGAGCTGATAAGCAAGAGCGGCTTCTACGCGAACCTCTACAATAGCCAGTTTAAATAGGCCGTTTTTGTGCATTAAAAAAGCCCGACGCAGAAAAGTCTCTACGTCGGGATAAATTTCATTAAAAACGTTTTTAAATGCTAAACCTAGTTTTCGAAAGGAGTCCATTTGCCTGTTGTGGCATAATAGCCAGCTGCTTTATCTTTTCCAAACTGCAAACGAGCTACCTCTCGAGCTGCTTTTTCTGTCACAGCACTTGGAGTAAGCAAATTTCCTTCGTCATCCCTAACTAAAAAATTAAGCTCAGCTGGAGTATGAGGCGCTGCAGCCGGATACGATTCTGGCACTACCATGCCGTCGTGTCCACTTTTTAATTTGAGGACTTCATAAATCCCAGGTTTTCCTCCACCTGCTACTTGAGATACCTCGCCATTTTCAATTTTTTTAATCATAATTATATCCTCCTTCGTTTTAAATAATAATTAAAATTTGTTATCGATAACAATTTTAGTTTACAACACTATTCTGAATTTGTCAACATTTCCGATTGAAAATATTTTAACGTAAGAATGATAGTTAAACATATTTTTCCAAAAAGCCCCGACGCAGAAAGGAAGTGTCAACTAGAGCCTGTTCACATAAAAAGAGCGTCAAAAATCAAATCCAACGTAAGGACAGAAGAGTAAATAATATCCAGCTTATCGTAGCGAGTAAAAATCCTGCGAAAACCCTTAAGGCGTAGAAAAAACGCTCGATTTCATTACGTCGTTTATAGAACACCTTGTCGTAATCCCACGGTGTCTTTCTATTCTTTTTCCGGCATTGCTAATATTGCATATATTGCTTTAATTTTTACAAACAGTAAAAATTAAAGGAAACGGCTACTTATACAGTTTTTCAGAATTTAATTTTACATGATACTCGCTCGCATATACTGGAATTTAGCAATATCGTATTTTGTTTCTCGAGTGCCAATCTGAAACCCAATGCCGCTTTGTGTCGCGCTCTACTGCGGTCCAGAGCTAGATGTTTTTTTAAAATTTATTCACAACTCATCGAGCTCCAAAACATCGACTTTTTCGTCTTTTTTAGGAACTTTCTCTAATTTCGCACCGGCCTTTTTTACCCAGTTTATGACAGAAACATGGCTAACCTTAAGAATCCTTTCAATTCTTCTGAAACCATTTCCTTCCAAATACAACTGTATTGCTTTTCGCCTAATATGCTTCGGGTAGCCGCGCTGGCTTACTGTGTAGTGGCAACCGCATTTTTTACATTTGTAGCGCTGTTCGCCCTTTACAAAGCCTGCTTTTACGTATTCTTTTGACTAACACTTTGGGCAATTGTACATATACATATCGTCCGTTTCTTTCTATTATGCCACGTTCAATTATTTAAGAAACACTCCCGTTTTTTTACCGTTCCAAGCTTGCCTCGCTAAACTCAAACTGCCGATAGAACTGCTTACTTTCTGGGACTCGCTTTACAGCGCATTGATTTTTTGCGAGCAATTTCGTGATATCATAAAGGTCTACCCAGATTTCGTTGTTGCATTCCTTTTGAGACTCGTCAAAAATGAGCTGAAGGCCGACGTGCAGGTGGCTCGTCTCGATATTGTTGACGTTCTCGTTAGGGCTGTATCCGGTGCGGCCAACGTAGCCGATCACGTCGCCGGCCTTGACAACCTTGCCCTCGCAAAGAGCCTCGTGAAAGGGCTTATCCTTTCGCAGGTGGGCGTAATAGTAGTATCTTTTCTTGTCGAAACTGCGGATGCCAACGCGCCAGCCGCCGTATTGATTCCAGCCCATCACCTCAACGGTACCAGACTCAATCGCGACAACCGGAGTGCCGACTGCAGCCATCATATCGTGGCCGAGGTGAGGTCTAGCATAGCCGTAGGTGCGAGAGGCGCCAAAATCTGCATAGTGCTGATAGGGGAATGTCTTCGCTATCGGGAGAAACGCCTTTAAGCCGTATCTATCTTCGAAAACAGGTTCGCCGTTCTCGTCAGTGTCAACTTGGAGGCTATAGTTGCCTACAAACTCGGCCAAAACGGCCGTATAAACATCTCTGTAGTACTTGAAATACTTCATCTTACCGGCCAGCTCTTCTATACTTTTGCCGGCACTTACTTCGGAAGCCACGGCCTCCATGTCCTTGGCTTTATAGTGATTTTTAAAATCGCCGCCGTACTTTGCTGCCAAGTATGCCAAGACATCGATCCAGTTTATGTGGGCCTCCTTGTCGTGCGTGTCGATGTCAAGCTTCATCGCCTTGTCTAAGACCTCGTACGGCACGTTGAATTCCGCATACTTGATGAAATCTTTTTTCTCCTCAGCGTTCTTAAGTTGCTCCGTTTCACTTACAGCCATAACACCCGTATCTTTGCGACCTTGAATGCCAATTAGCATCAGAATCGGCACCAGCAAGCTTAAAAGTAACATCCCGACAAATTTACGACTTACAACTTTAAAAATCACCGTATCACCCGCAACTGAATAATATGTCTTGATCTTGTGCAGGAGTGCATTGATCAAATCCCGGGGCGCGCCGCGAGGCGCCGAAGGCCCTACGGGCCTTCGGCCAGCCCAGCGCTCAACAACGTTGAGTGCTGGGCCACAAAGAAAATAAATATTATTTTCTTTGGCCTCGCGGCCGCGCAGCTAATGGTCAGAACCTTCTAAAATAGGCACTCCATCTTTATGTATATTCTCGGGCTATCGGTTTATGCAAAGCGGCTGTTCACATAATAGCGTGACAAGACAACAAAAATGGAGGTGTCGATCAAATAATCATATCGACAGACTTATTGATATGAAAAGCTGCATAAAGAAACATCGTTAAATCAATCATTTTAAGTGAACGTGAAACACAGCAAATTTTCCGTCTAAATCTTGCAAACCAGTGTCTTTGAGGAAAGTTGTTATTTTCGATCAAATGTGTTTCTAATTTTGTTTGAATTGGACATCCAAGTGGTATAAAATCACGATAAACATTGTATCGATCGCTAAAGAATACTTTTACGTTCCACTTTTTTAATCGCTCGTACATTTTTCTGAATGTTTCAGAGTCTCGTGCGCCATATTCCCAATCAATGAGCTGTTTTGTAGTTCTGCAATAAGCTTTCCAAATCCAAACTTGTCTTTTTTTTAGCATAAAAAATGCCACATTTCATCGAGCTCAATCACTACGCTATTGTCAGTTGAAGCAGGTTTAGAATGGTTATTTTTTGCGAACTTTTTTACCCAAACGAACTCCGAATGAACATTGACTTTAAAAACGGAACGAATATCCGTATGCGCACATTCACACTACCATGAGTTTTTTGCTTACGTCTTTCTTTATGCCGTGTTGGTACAAATTGGTATCCGAATTTTTTGCACTTGTAGTGTTGTTTTCCCTTTACAAAGCCTGCTTTTACGTATTATTTTGACTCGCACTTTTTGCACTTGTACATAGCTATTACCGTCCTTTTCTTTTCATTATATTACGCTCGATTATTTAAGCAGCATCTCCAAAATTCATGTAAATAGTATGCCGTTTGCCGAATTTTTCGGGTAATGACCTCTATTTGCAAACGTTATCCACTATGTACAGCAAGGCGTTCAAAAACTGTTAGTTCGATATTTTTGCCGGTTTTCTTTCAATCGACATCTGATTTTTTATTTTCTCAAATTGCTTTTTACTTATTTCCATATATCCATTATGTCAGATTTTTTTGCCTTGCCGCTCGCTTATGTTAACAGGCTCTAGATAAAAAAACAGCAGTCCAGCCTGCTCACAGGAACATGCGCCGGAAAACCCTCAAACAGTGGATGTAATCGAAATGGACGAACTTTTTGCCTACACCAAGGCGAAAAAAACAGAACTTATGCGATAACATTGGCGACAAGAAAACCGTGACAAATTGTAGGTTTTGACGTCGTGTATGACAAAAGTGAAAATCGAATATAAAAATTCGATCAAAGCAAAATTCTACTGTTCAGATGCAAATCCGAGCTATCAAAATGTATCGTATAGCTGGCATATTTTTACTTCTGCGACAAATCGTATACATTCACAGCCGAAAGTGTCAATGCTGACATCCGCAAGTACATTTGCGCTTCAACGCGAATTCAAATGTTTTTTTTGCTCTCTTGAGACGCTCAAAGCTGTGGTAAGAGTTTTCGTGTACACTTACAATAAGTTTGGCGAGTTTAAACAGCGATTTTATTGTCTTAAATCTGCCATAGAACTAACAAGTTTTTGCCTTGTCTTTAACTTGTGCACTCCCCCGTCATCCGAGACTTGACAATTTAGCTATCGTTTGCTATAATAAATTCAAATAAAATTTAGGAGAAAGTTTATGAAAAGAACTTTATCAATCGCACTAGTGTTAACATTGATTTTTAATCAAGTTGGTGCAAACTGCCTAGCAAAGTCCACCGAACCACTTCAGAACGAGTCAACTCGAGTTGAGATTCAATCCAAGGAGAACGTGTCACAAAGTGACGAAGCGCTAAAACGTGTTGTTGACCAAGTACTTGCAGAGCTGAAAAAACGTGAAGAATTAAAATCAGATGCATCTAAAAATGAGAAGCAAAACAAATCTAGCTTGCCTATTCGAGTACTGAAAACTCTCTTTAAGCCGGTGTATTGGGTTGGCAAAGCAGGCGTGTTTGTTGTCAAGCAATTTTTGTGGCTAATACTAGGCTCTTTAATGGCTATTCTTGGCAGCGTAGGCACAACTTACGCGATATTTAAAGCTGGTGGCGCAGGATTAGAAAAGGCTGAAGGTCCTATTAAGAATATCATTACGGAAGCAAAAGAGGCACTACAAAACATATTGACGTCCTTAACCACTGCAAGTCAGGCCGGAGTTAAGGTAAATCTAGACTTTAGTGACACTTTGGACAAACTTATTCCTGTGCTTGAACTGGTGTATTCAATTGAAAAAGGTGCTGTATCGGCAGAAATGAGTGAACTTGTAAAGTTTTTAGAAGAAAACCCACAACTTGCAGACGGTATCTTATCCAACATGTTTGGTCTGCTTAGCAATTGTCGAGAAAGCATGCAACCGGATGAGTTCAAAAGCTATTTAAAGAAAGTGGCGCTGCTTTTCCACCCAGATAAGTTAAAGAATTTGAGAAATATTTCTGAGGAGGATGCGAATAAAATTTATCAATTAACAACTGAGTTAATGAACAAAAAGCAAGTATAAGCCTTATTAACTGGTGCATAGAAGAGTATAACGATTGTTATATTCTTCTTTTTTTATGCATATGATTTTATAGATTTCAAGCGCGGAGGATGTCTATGTATGAGGTTAGCATAAATGGTGATTTCGGGAAAAGCAAAAAGAACAGTATTAAAGGCTTTTTATCGCAAAATAAGCAACTAGTGTTTTTATCTCTGTGCCTACTGTTGGGGATCTTTTTCGGCTCGATACTGATGAAATTCGCAGATGAAAACACACTAAAGCTTATCAACATTTTATTCTCAAGCGACCTTCAAGAACGAGCAGCAAAGTCTAATTTAGACTTTTTAATTACGTCGCTTTCATCAACGTTTTTATTTTTGCTTATCTCTTTTTTTATGGGTCTGTCGCTATATGGGTTTGTTTTTGCGCCGTTTGTTCCTTTTTTGAGAGGCTTTTGTATAGGAATGTCAGAAGTGTATTTATACTCATCGCATGGATTAAAAGGGCTGTGTTTCCATTCGTTAATATTTTTACCCGGAATTTTTGTCTCGTCACTTGCAATCCTATTTGCAACCCAAGAGGCTTTTCGCCTGTCCAATAAATTGTCCGCTTTAGCGTTCTCAGCGGACAACCCTGATGTGTCCTTTGAGTTAAAACGCTACTTTGTCAGAAGCGGGTGCATCGTGGTTCTTGCAGTTGTTTCTTCCGCAGTAGACTTGCTCGCGAATTTTCTAACTAATAGCTTTTTCACATTTTAAAGATGCATGCCACTATAATTTGACAGCCTTTAACTCTTATGGTAATATAAAGGTGCCGCTTATTGCAGGTTGGAAAAGCAAGCCGAATTTGGGCTTCGCCTGGCAGTAGCGAGACTTAAAAAAGGGCAGGTGCCAAAAAATTATGTACGCAGTTATCGAGACGGGCGGTAAGCAGTATAACGTCAAGCAAGGTGACGTCATCTATGTTGAGAAGCTTACGGCCGAGGAAGGCTCTAATGTGGAGTTTAAGACGATCGCTCTCTTTGGTGAGGGTAAGCTTTCTACCGGAAATGCTGTCAACTCCGCGAAGGTAGTCGGAAAAGTTTTGAAAAATGGTAAGGGCAAGAAGATTACTGTTTTCACCTACAAGCCGAAAAAAAGTGTGAAACGTAAACTCGGTCATAGACAGCCTTACACGAAAGTACAAATCGAAACTATTAACGCTTAGTTTATGATAAAGGCAAATCTCTTTACTACAAGGGACGGCTCGCTGGTTGGCTTTGACATTTCTGGCCACTCTGACTTTGCGGAGCGGGGGCAGGATATAGTCTGTGCGGCGGTTTCGTCGGCAGCATTTCTAGTCGCCAACACCATTTGTGAGATCATAAAACTTCCCGCCGAGACTGATGTGGACGAACAAGGCGGAATGTACCTACGGGTGAATAGAAGCGATGCGAGTTCTTGTAGTGATGTTTTACTTGGGTTCAAGCTCCACTTGCAGGGCCTCGAGGAGCAATATCCCGAGAACCTTACGGTGAATTATTTGGAGGTGTAATTATGCTTAGAATAAATATTCAATTATTTGCTCATAAAAAAGGTATGGGTTCGACCAAGAACGGTCGTGACTCTGAGTCGAAACGTCTGGGCGTTAAGCGTGCGGACGGTCAAGTTGTGCGCGCAGGTAATGTCCTCGTCAAACAGAGAGGCACTCATGTGCATCCCGGCGAGAATGTTGGTCGCGGTTCTGATGATACTTTATTTGCACTCATCGATGGAAAGGTTAAGTTCGAACGCGTTGGTCGTGATAGAAAACGAGTTTGCGTTTATGCTGTAGGTAACTAACCGAGTATTTTGTGCGAAAAGCCTTGAGAACCTTGGGTCAACACGTTAACCTGAGGTTCTTTTTGTGTGTTTTTAAGACCTTAGCAAAAGGTGTATTAAAAAAGTTGGTGATTTTGTGTTTATAGACGTTGCAAAAATAAAGATAAAGGCCGGCGATGGCGGTCATGGTGCGGTGTCTTTTCATCGAGAAAAATACGTAGCGGCTGGCGGCCCGGACGGCGGCGATGGGGGAAAGGGTGGCGATATAATTTTCGTTGCGGATAGTAATTTGTCGACGCTGGCGGACTTTCGCTACAAACGAAAATATATCGCCAAGAACGGCGAAAACGGTAAGGCTGGACGATCCTCTGGGAAAAGTGCGCCCAACTTGGTGATTCGCGTGCCGAAGGGGACCATAGTGAAGGAGCTCACGACCGGTAAGATAATCGCGGACGTCTCCACCGACGAGGAAGTGGTCATCGCGAGGGGCGGCAAGGGTGGCTTCGGAAATATGCACTTCGCGACGCCGACTCGACAAGTTCCGCGCTTTGCAAAGCCAGGCATGCCTGGCGAAGAGTTCGAGGTTCAACTGGAGTTAAAATTACTTGCCGATGTCGGCCTCGTTGGCTTCCCGAATGTCGGCAAATCTACGTTGATTTCGGTCGTCAGCCAAGCAAAGCCGGTCATCGCGGACTATCATTTCACGACGATTACGCCGGTCCTCGGGGTGGTTCGTCGACATGAGGATTCCTCGTTCGTTATTGCGGATATCCCTGGTTTGATCGAAGGGGCCGGCGAGGGGCTCGGCCTAGGACATCAGTTTTTGCGACACGTCGAGCGCTGCAGATTGCTGGTTCACGTCGTGGATGTCTCAGGCAGCGAGGGGCGCGACCCGATTCAGGATTTTGAGGTGATTAACCGCGAGCTGAGGGGCTTCAATGAGGAGCTCGCGGAGCGGCCGATGATTGTCGCGGGCAACAAGTGCGACTTGGCGACGGATGAGCAGGTTGAATGCTTCAAAAGCTACGTCGAGGGCAAGGGGTACGAGTTTTTCCCGATTATGGCGCCGATAAATCACGGTGTGGAGGAGCTGCTGCAGCGCGTCGAGGAGAGCCTCTCGAAGTTGCCACCGATTGCGATTTATGAGGTCGAGAAGTTGCCGGAGAATTTACTCGAGCAGCGTGACGATAAGATTGAGGTCACCAAGCGCGACGGCATTTTCGTCGTTACTGGCGCGAGGGTCCGGCGGCTTGTGCAGTCGGTGAATTTCGATGATTATGAGTCGCTGCAATATTTCCAGAAAATGCTCGGCACGCTTGGTGTCTCGGAGGCCTTGCAGCAGGCGGGCGTCCAGGAGGGCGACACGGTCAGTATCTACGACTTCGAGTTTGAGTTCGTTGAGTAGCGGCGCTTTGGAGGGCGAAATTTTGGAGCGATTATATAATGACGGCTGCGACTATAAGGCGTTGAGCCCGTTGACGCTGGCGTTCGTCGGCGACGCGGTGTATGACTTGCTCATCCGGGAGCAGCTCGTTTGCAGATCGAATTGCCAAGTTGGCAAGCTGCACAAGAAAAAGGTCGATAGGGTGTGCTGCAAGGCTCAGGCGGAGCTGATGGCCAAGCTGAGTGAGCACTTGACCGAGGAGGAGCTGGCGATTTTCAAGCGCGGCAGAAATGCTCATACGCATCACGTGCCCAAGAACGCGGACCTCGCGGACTATCACAGCGCGACCGGCTTCGAGGCCATGATTGGCTACGTCTATCTGAAGGGCGATATCAAGCGATTGCGCGAGATTTTTGAGTTGATTGAGAAAATATAATTTTTAAGTTTTTACTTTGTTTTAAGGAGTTTGATGACTTGTGACGTCAATAAAAAGGCCGAATCTCGGCCAGCTGCTGCAGGATGTGGCGGTGATTTTGCTCGGATGCTTCATTTACGCGATTTCCATAAATTGCTTTACCGACCCAAACAACATTTCGCCCGGCGGAGTTATCGGCATCGGCCAGCTCGTCGGCGATTTGACGGGCTTCCCCAAGGGCCTATTTTGCTTGATAATTAACGTTCCGATTTTCATTTGGGCATTTATCGAGCTCGATTGGCGCGGCTTGATAAAAAATTTGTTCGCGACGGTCGCCCTGAACGTCTTGGCCGACTTGACGGTGCCAATTTTGCCTGCCTACACCGGCGATATGATGATTGCCTCGATTTTGGCTGGCCTCACGGGCGGCGTAGGTTTGGGACTTATCTTCATGCGTGGCGCGGCGACCGGCGGCACGGACCTCCTGGCGACGCTGGCGAAGCTCTACATACCGCACATTCCGGTCGGCAAGATCCTCCTCGCGATCGACGGGACGGTCGTGGCGGTCTCCGCGGTGGTCTACAGCCTCGGCAGCAACGACCCATTTGCGATAATTAACGGGGCGACTTACGCGACGATTTTGATTTTCATCATGACCAAGCTCATCGACGCGATGATGTACGGCAGCAGCCTGGGCAACGGCCGCGTGATGTTTATTATGTCAAAAAAGAGCGCCGAAATTTCGCAGCGGATTATGTCTGAGGTGAAGCGCGGCGTGACCATTTTGAAGGCGCGTGGGGCTTACACAGCGCAAGAGGGTGAGATGTTGCTCAGCGCCGTGCGGAAGCAGGAGGTGCACAAGATTTACGACATTATAAAAGCCGTGGATGAGAGTGCCTTTGTGATAGTTGGCGAGGCTGGCGAAATAACCGGACAAGGCTTTAAAGAATTAGATAAAGAGCTAGAACGCTCAAATTTCTTTAAGAAGTTGTCGGCTAAAAAGGCAAGCGGTTAAGGAATTCGCACAAAAAGAGAACAACATTCCGTTGATTTGGAGTGTTGTTCTTAATAATCTTATTTTAGCTTGATGTTTTTTTGTTATAACTCATTTTTATTGGAGTTATTTTAGCGGTTTTCGTTGTTAGTTCTATTTTGTTTGCTATTATTGTTGTTGCTATTGTTCTTATTGTTGTTCTTGTTTTGGCTATTCTGGTTATTTTGATTGTTTTGTGCCATCAAGCTCACCTCCCATGTCAATAATATAACATTGAGAAAAATTTAAATTTTTACGATCAAATCGCTGTGATTTTTGACCGCAATAGTATTATTAGCGCAAATGTGCGTTTTATTCTTGAAATTTCTAGGAGGACGTTGAGCCAGTGAATTTGCCGCTCGAGTATCAAAATCAGATGCGTTGTCTCTTGAAAGATGACTATGACGATTTTATAAAATGCTATAACCAACCTTGCTTTAAGGGCGTTCGCGTAAATACCTTAAAAATTGACAAAGAAAAATTTGAGAAAATATTTCCTTTTAAAATAAAACCGGCAAAATTTTCAAAAAATAGCTTTTATCTTGAGGAAAGTGTCGATTCAATTGGCAATTTGCCATTGCATCACGCAGGTGCTTTTTATGTGCAAGAGCCGTCTGCCGCATCTGCTGTCACTATATTGGCCCCAAAGCCGGGCGAGAAAATTTTAGACTTGTGCGCGGCGCCAGGAGGGAAATCTACGCAAATCGCGGCAGAGCTGGCTGGAGAGGGGCTATTGTGGTCGAATGAAATAGTCAAATCTCGAGCGCAAATTTTGCTGTCGAACATAGAGCGCATGGGTGTGAGGAATGCAGTGGTGTCGTCGTGCCACCCGGATGTGCTATGCGAAAAGTTGGCTGGCTTTTTCGACAAGGTTTTGGTCGATGCGCCTTGCTCTGGCGAGGGAATGTTTAGAAAAAATCCCTTGGCTATTGCCGAGTGGTCCAAAGAGCACGTGAAAATGTGTGCAAAGCGTCAGATATCTATACTAAATGTGGCGGCAAAGGCTCTCAAAGCTGGAGGTATTATGGTTTATTCGACTTGTACGTTCTCATTGGAGGAAAATGAGCAGACGATTTATAATTTCTTAAAAGAGAACAAAAATTTCGAGCTAGAGGAGATAAATTGTGATTTTGGCCGACCTGCGTTTCATATGGAGGCTACAAGGGAGCAAATTGACACGAGCTTGGCTAGGAGAGTTTTTCCTCAAGACGGAGGAGAAGGGCACTTTATCGTGCGGCTGAGGCGAAAAGACGCTAACACAAGAAAGATACGCGAGTTTGCTCATAGAAGGGGGCAAATTCGGAATAATAAGCTTGGAGAGAGTATTTTTTTAAATATTTTTAATTGTGCCGTTTATGGGCGAATAGAGGCCTTTAACGATAAGTGGATTGTTTTGCCAAATAGTTTGCCTGATATTTCGGGGTTAAGTGTACTGCGGGCGGGTGTTTTGTTGGGCACTAGTAAGGGCTCTGTCTTTGAACCTGCCCATGCTGCGTTTATGGCGGCAAAACCGGATGAACTTAAGCAAAAAATAGAGTTAAGGTCCGACTCTAATGAGATTTTAGCCTTCTTGAGGGGCGAGGAGCTTTCTATTTCGGAGAAAATGAGCGGCTATGTTGGTGTTTGCGTGGATGGCCTTACGGTGGGCTTTGGTAAGGCTGTGAATGGTCGCTTGAAGAACAAATATCCGAAAGGACTGCGGCTTTTGCGCTGAGGTAAAGTTTCTGTGAGAGACCGTTATAAGTGGTTATGAGTTAAGTTTCGCAGGTTTATATTTATCGGATTTGCTAGAGTGCGTCGTCAATAAAATATGACATGATAGAAATAAAAAGTGAACAAATAATTGCGCCGGCACGCTATAAGCGATAGTGCTTGGAAAAAGATAAAGCCGCACTCCATTGTAGAAAAGGGCGCACGTAGAGGAAATACAAGAGATACTCGACAATTCATAAACGGCGTATTCTGGCTTTTACGCACAGGAGTTCCATGGAGAGATCTTCCAGCAGAATATGGGCATTGGAAAAATGTTCATCGCAGATTTTGCCGCTGGAGAGACAAAGAAATTTAGGAAAATATTCTAGCTACGCTGATAGATGACGCGGATTTAGGCCGCCTTTTAAGATTTTGTGCAAAGAGACAACGCTTTTGTCTTAATGGTACATATGAACTCCACGATTGAGGCAAAATCGCCATTGATACGAGCATAATTTGTGTTTTTTGTCGAAAAGCTTGGGCCGCGTGGTGTTGCTAAATTTGGTATATGTAGGCAAATGACCTTATAAAAAACGGTAGTGTCGGATAAATAACTATATCGATAGATTTATTGACATGAAAGGCCGCGTAAAGGAACATCGTCAAATCAATCATTTCGATGGAGCGGAAAACACAGCAAGTTTTCCGTCTAAATCTTGCAAACCAGTGTCTTTGAGGAAAGTTGTTACTTTCGATCAAATGTGTTTCTGATTTTGTTTGGATTAGACATCTTGGTGGTATAAAATCACGATAAACACTGTATCGATCGCTAAAGAATACTTTTACGTCCCACTTTTTCAATCGCTCGTACATTTTTCTAAACGTTTCAGCGTTTCGCGCGCCATACTCCCAATCGATGAGCTGTTTTGTTATTCGGAAATACGCTTTCCAGATCCAAACTCGTCTTTTTTGAGCGAAAAAAATGCCACATTTCATCGAGGTCAACTATGACGTTATCGTCAATTGGATCCGATTTGGAATAGTTTTTTTTCGCAAAACTCTTCACCCGAACGAACGCCGAATGAACGTTGACTTTAAAAAACTTGGCAATGGTTCGGAACGAATATCCATGTGCGTACATCCAGACCGCTAGGAGTTTTTCTTGCTTGCTCCGTCCTTTCTGCCTTGTGGGAATAAATTGGCATCCGCATTTTTTACATTTGTAGCGCTGTTCGCCCTTTACAAAGCCAGCTTTTACGTATTCATTTGACTCGCACTTTTTACACTTGTACATATTTTTTGTGCAGTCAGAAGTTACAGGGGAGTGATGATTTTTGGTCGATAAAATCAATTATTTAGGAACTGAGACGGAGAAGTTTCCGCTGGTTTTTACGCTAAACGTAATGGAAGCAATCCAAGAAAAATACGGAACAATTGAAGCTTGGCCAAACCTGATTCAGCGTGATGGCGAGCCAGATATCAAGGTTTTGAAATTTTTTATTACCGAAGCACTTAACGAAGGTTTAGAAATCGAGGCTGAAAAAACCGGCGAAAAGCCAAAAGCAATAACTTCGAAAAAGGCTGGCAGAACCTTGACTGAAATCGGGCTTTCGGGAGCTGCAAACAAAATTATGGCGACGATATTTCTACGAAAATAAAAAAAAGTAGCAATTGCACACTGACAAATAGGTTTTCAACGCCTCATGAAAGTGAATTGCAGCAGAAAAAAAGCAAGCAGAACCTGCCTTTTAAAGGCTTACAAAAAATTAAATTTTAACAGGGAGCAACAACCTGATATCCAAGCTTAGTAAGCTCACTAATAAAGCGGTCCGTCTTTCTTTTTTGGCACTTTAGTCTTAAGGTTTCGTAGGTAGAATCATCGTAGGGGACAAGATTTTTTAACATGTTAAAAATAACTACGAGGATTTTTCTAGAAAGAGCAATGGTTGCTCGTTTAGCTCCCTTTTGACTTTTCAAGTAAGGATTTCCTTTGGTTATATGGCAACTCTTTCTTTTGCCTGCACTTTC
>JAZQJR010000094.1:0-1596 GCA_045541715.1 Acutalibacteraceae bacterium | reverse complement strand
AGTATTCATCAAAATAAGTTCGAAGAAAGCCAATATAACGGCGCACAGGTGTTTTTCTCGAAGAATAATCCGCGTAGTCAAGAGCTTGCACAAAGCATACGCGCCGCGATAGTTGGGCTCTTGCAAAAAGATAACTCGCGCGAAATAAAACCGTCGCCCAAGGGCGTTTTTCTCCTCAATAAAGCAACGGTTCCTGCAGTTATAGTCGAGTGCGGTTTTTTGTCGAACAACGATGACGTTAAAAATTTATTAGATGAAACCTATCAAGAGCAAATGGCGTTTTCGATTTATTGCGGATTCCTAGATTTTTGGCGCAAAGCGTAGTAAATAACACATTTTAGCGTTTACCTTGCATTATCCGCACATCTACGCGAATTTAGCAACACCAACTTTTCAAAGGCTTATTATTTTTTTGAGCCTAACTTGATGTAATGGGCACAATTCTGTGACGAGCTGTTGCGGACAGCTGTGAGATTATCCAATACGCAAAAGCCATCTTTTTGATAGACGCAGTCATCGCTGCAAGTGATCAGGGTCACAATATCACCTCGATAATATAATTTTTTTTTAGAACAAATATATACGAGGTAAATATGGGAATTTGCGGAAACAAATCGAAATAGATGCTGAAAGTTTGCGCAACAGATTTTTCATTGTATAATGTTAGTAAACACCTTATTCGGAGCGTGATGGAATGAACTTAGACCTTAAATGCAAAGAAGTTCGTAGGCTTATTTTAAAGACGATAGGCACCTTGGGTGTTGGGCACATCGGCGGTTCGTTGTCAATCGTGGATCTGTTGGTTGTGCTCTATGAGAAGCACATGAACGTCGATCCAAGCAATCCTCAAATGGAAGGACGCGACAGGCTTATCGTATCGAAGGGACATAGCGGGCCCGCGGTTTATTCTATGCTGTGCAGCAAGGGATACTTTGGCGAGGACTGGCTTTTGACGTTAAATCAGCCGGGGACAAATTTGCCAAGCCATTGCGACATGAACAAAACTCCCGGCGTCGACATGACAACGGGTTCGTTGGGACAAGGCTTTTCGTGCGCGATGGGGATTGCCAAGGCCTCGAAGATAAAAAATGACGGCGCGACCATTTACACGATAATTGGTGACGGCGAATCTCAAGAAGGGCAAATCTGGGAGGCTGCGATGTTTGCGGCTCAGCATAAGCTCGACAACGTGATTGCCTTTACCGACTACAACAAGTTTCAGCTCGACGGACCTATTAGCGAAATTTGCGATATTGCTCCGCTCGATGATAAGTGGCGCGCCTTCGGTTGGAATGTCATTGTAGTAAACGATGGCCATAATTGCGACGAAATCGACGCGGCAATAACCTTGGCGAAGTTTTCCGACAAGCCTTCGATGATAATCTTGAACACGGTGAAGGGTAAGGGAATTTCCTTCGCGGAGCAGGCTGGCGCCGGCAACCACAGCATGCAGATTTCACTGGAGATGATGGCTCAGGGCCTCGCAGAGTTGGAGGTGAATGCGTGATGGAGATGCGTCAAGTTTTAGCGGCCGAATTGGAAAAACTTATGGCCGAAAACGAAGATATCGTGCTGATTGATTCGGATTTGTCTAAG
>JAZQJR010000093.1:0-9149 GCA_045541715.1 Acutalibacteraceae bacterium | reverse complement strand
TCCGGCGCCTCGCGGCTGTCAGATGATCGCCTAGGGCACTCTCGAAAACTTTCATCCGGAGTTTTGATTCACTTCGCATACCTCCTTATTTTGATGTAAAAAAGCCGAAGGCGCACTTTAGCCCTCAGCTTTTTATTTTTTGTCGACAAGCAGCCTTTTTAGATCATCCATGAGACTGTCTATGTCATCAAAATCCCTATAAACGGCGGCAAAGCGAACATACGCCACCTTATCGATGTCCTTGAGCGCCTCCATGACGTACTCGCCGATGTCGCTGGATTTAACCTCCTTGAGCATCAAGTTTTGAATCTTTTGCTCAATTTTATCAACGCTTGACTCAATCGTAGCCACGGAAATTTGCCGCTTCTCGCAGGATTTTAGCATGCCAGCTAGCACCTTGGAACGATCGTAGGCCTCCCGAGACTTGTCCTTCTTTACAACGATTATCGGCAACGTCTCGACCATCTCGTATGTAGTAAACCTCGCGTTGCAATTGGCGCACTCCCTGCGACGGCGTATCTTGGTACCATCGTCAATCGGCCGCGAATCAGTTACTTTGCTCTCCTCAAAGCCGCAATAGGGACACTTCAATGAAACCGCTCCCCTCACTACGAAAAACAACTTCCTTGCTTGATGCTCGCGCGAGCACCCAAACAAAAAGCAAAATCATCCATATTATAGCACAAATAAGTAAATTCAACCAGCTGGCGTCGATCTGGTTGAGGCCGATTTAAGCACTTTCTTTTGGCTTATCCGCGCGGGCCGCGAGGCCAAAGAAAATAATATTTTCTTTGTAGCGCAGAGCCCAACTGCGTTGGGCTCTGCGCCAGCCGAAGGCCCGTAGGGCCTTCGGCGCCTCGCGGCGCGCCCTAGGCTTTGATCAAACCTCTCATTCAATCATAAAGGTCATACTTAAACTTGCGTTGGAGTGATGTGATTTTCCTTGGCCTGACGCAGGAGATATCTGTACCGGGCGTTGAGGGCCTCGCGCTGATAGATGCTCGCATCGATCAAGTCCTCATCATCCTCCATCTCAAACCACATATCGGTGCACTTCATCTGCGAATAAATCTCCCGCAACTCATGGAAAAAGCGTCTTCTTTTGGCGTTCAATATGGCCTCTTGCGGATCTCTAACTCCGAAAATCTCCTTCATCGCATTCATATTTAAACCTTCCTCTCAAATCAAACAACTTGATTTTAAATTCTGATTCACCTATTCATATGAGATATCATGACCACTTATTCTGAGGGTTATTCAAGTATTAACCAAAAATGTAAAATTTTAACTATAACTCTAAGCCGGAACGAAATCGATCTTGCCGGAGGAAACATCCGCTGCCAAAACCTTGATATTGATGTCGTCTCCAATCGACATCGAGGCACCGGACTTCTTATTCACAAAACTCATAATTCCATCAAACTCGAAGCCATAGCCAGGGAAATATTCCACGCTCACAAAACCTTCAATTCCATTCTCGAGCTCCACAAAAATCCCTGTCTGAATCGCACCACTAATCTTGCCAGCGAAGACCTCCCTGATGTGCGCCTGCATAAACTCCGCCATGTAGCATTTTTCGGCATCGCGCTCGGCCTTCATCGCCCGAATCTCACAGCTCGAACTATTTGCCGCCGCGTCCTTGACGAAACTCTTATAAGCCTTTTCTATTTTCTTTGGCGACTTACCGCTCACCAAGTCCGATAAAATCCGATGAATCGCGGTATCCGGGTAACGCCTAATAGGCGAGGTGAAGTGACAATAATCCTCGAGTGCCAGCCCGAAATGTCCCAGAGGTTGCTCGAAGTATCTCGCCTTGGACATAGAGCGCAAAACTTGATTCGACACGATGCTGCTTATGTTTGTTCCCTTTATCTGCTCAAGGATATCCGAAATGTCCTTAACTTTCAGACCTTGTCGAATTCTGTAAGCCTTGAGGCCGAAAAGCGAGATCGTCTGTGCCAAAACGCTTATTTTCTCTGGTGACGGCATCTCGTGCACCCTGTAGATGAAGGGTATCTCGGCGCTTTTCGCATATAGGGCCGCGGCCTGGTTGGCCATAATCATGAACTGCTCGATCATCTCTTCGGCCGCGCCGCGAGTCCTCTTTTGCACGTCCACGCAAGTGCCACTCTCGTCGAGTTTAAACCTTGCCTCGACGCTTTCTAGGTTCATATTGCCGCGTTTTTGAGCATTTTCTTGCAAGACCTTCGACAACTCAAACGCCTCGAGCAAAGCCGTCTCAACTTGCGCGTATTTTTTCTTTACCTTGCCAGGAGCCTCACCAGAAAGAATGCCATTAACTTCACGATAAACACCCCTAACCTTTGAATTTATCACGCTTTTTCTAAACTCAAATTTCTTCAGGTTGCCTTTTTTATCGATATTCAAAATCGCGGAAAAAGTTAATCTATCTTGGCCGGCCGTGATCGAACAAATGCCGTTGGAGAGCTCTTTCGGAAGCATCGGGATGACCCTGTCGGCAAAGTAAACGGAGGTGCCACGCTCAAGGGCTTCCTTGTCAAGGTGAGAATTCGGTCGCACATAATGAGAAACATCCGCGATGTGCACACCCAATGTCCAACCGGTTTTCGTCCTTTTCACCGAGATCGCATCGTCTAAATCCTTGGCATCTTCGCCGTCTATCGTAAAAATCAATTCATTTCGCAAGTCAAGTCGAGTGTTTATTTCGTCGTCAGTAATCCTTAACTTAGACAATTTTTTAGCTTCCTTAAGGGTCAGGTCGTCGAAGACCGTGGGGATGCCAGCCGTGTCTATGATCGCATCGGCGCAGACCCGCGCCACTTGAGATTGCCCGTAAACCTTGATAACTTTCGCGAAAATCTTCTTGCTATCCTTCTCCGTAAATAGCTTCACTAGAACTTTGTCGTCGCTTTTGACGCCCCGAGTCTTATTTTTCTTCACCGGAATGCTGTATCTGTAGCCCTTATCCGCGAGGAATTCTGCACCCTTCTTGGTACGAACAATTCTTCCGGCTAAAACTCGGCTACCCTCCGAGACAATCCGCTCAACAACGGCATTTTTCCCTCGCGGCGAGTCGGTCACTCGATTCAGCATAACGATATCGCCGAGCATACACTTTTTACTTTTCTCTATCGGGATGTAAAAGTCGTCCTCGCCGCCAAAGAGCGGACTTGCAAAGACGCAACTTCGAGTATGAGATATAATCTTCGCGGGCACGAAGCCGCAAGCCTTTGGAGAAATTAGCTTATCTCGTTTAGTCAAGATGAGTTTTGCCTCGCCGATGAGTTCCTCGACCGCTACATTAAAGGCTTTCATATCGGTCAAGTTCAGCTCGTTGTAGACCGTTTTTATCGGCACGGCGCAAACTTGTGAATTGATGTAATAAAGTAGTTCATTTTTTAGGTCGTCCAAGAAATATCCCTCCTCGCAAAAGCGCTCTCAGACAAAGCAACCCCCATCACACAACGCGTGATGGGGGCGAATCCACAAACGGTCTCCCCCATTGTTTTGCTCCGGGTGAGTTTCTTATTCCGTTTAAAAGTAGGACTTGTAAAAAAACTTACACAAAGAACATTACTGCATTGAGTGCGACTACCAGCAGGAAAAATCCGACTGCGATGAATTTTGTCCAACGCTCGAGGAATACATCCAGGGAGCGCGACTTATTTCTAGTGTAGTAAGTTTCCTTGACAGCGGCAGAGTCACCGGCGTTATGCTGATGTCCCTCCTGAAGCAACACGACCAAGATAATTGCGACAGCAAAGACCATTAGCGCGACTCCGATGATCATTTGAGTTGTATCCATGCTAGGTACCTCCTGCGATTTCGTTAAATTTTAAATTTATGATATCACACCGAACAAGCATTTGCAATACAAAAATTAGAAAAAAATTCTGCTTCCTGTGTAAAATGAATACAAAACTTTTTGCGCGATATTTTTTCCTGTACATTCTCGTAACGCCCGCGCATAGAGCTCGAGTTGCCGGCCGTATTGCTCGCGCAAAACCTGTTCTGAAGCCGTTTTGTCCGTCTTGTAGTCCACAAGTATAAGCTCGCCATCCTCCTCGAAGATGCAATCTATCGCGCCCTGCAGCATGACTTTCTCCGAGGCAAACTCTGACTTTAACTCCGGCACAACTTCCGAGGCATCCATATTCACAGCAAAGCGATACTCTCGCACAACGCTCGGCGAAGTTAAGATTCTCGCACACAGGTCGCTATCCAAAAAGCGCTTAATTTGCACTCTGTCAAGGGCCTCAGCCTGCTCCGCCGTAAGAAAGTTTCGCTCCAACAACGATTTTATCTCGCTTTCCAGGTCGAGTTGCGCTTTTCTCAGGTCGACAAACTGCATAAAGGCATGCAAGGCGGTTCCTCTTTGCGCCGCGGTCAAGTTTCTCTCTCCCGACAAGAACGCCGGCCGCCTTGAGAAATCGAATTTTACCTCCGGCGAGCCCCCAGAAATAAGCTCTGAGACCGTAACCTTCGCAGGTATTTTAGCTAGCTCATCGTACTTGTACTCGAAGTTTATTCTCTCTTTAATTTTCTCCAAAAGCGCCTCGTCTATGATTTTTTCCTCAATCGCACAAGGAGATTTTTCTTCAAGTGAGGGCTCTTCCTGCGGCTTTACAAGGTCAATATGAATTGGCGTCTCGTCACGCACGACGACCTCTGGCAACACGCCCGCAATTTCTCGAAGTTTTGCGCCGCTTGGGTGTCGCAAGACGCACATTAGCAGCCAATCCGAAAAGCTATTTGCCGCGCCTACCACGAATGGCGAGATGGCTTTGTCGTCGGTCACTTGCGCGCCCAAACGGCTTAGCGTCGAGTCGGCATTTTTCAGCGTCGACACCATGATGAGCTTTTCCTTGGCGCGCGTCATGGCCACGTACAGCACGCGCAACTCCTCGGACATGGCCCGCTTGTCGAGGTCGAGCTTCACGGCGTCGCGCTGAAAGGTCGTATATTTGCGCATCAACTCGCGATCGAGCAACTTGACGGCCGGGCCCAACTCCGGATGCATCAAGATTTCGCCGACGTCATTGTTGAACTTGCGCGAGCAGTTGGCCAAGAAGCAGACCGGAAACTCAAGCCCCTTCGAGCGGTGTATGCTCATGACTTTCACGACGTTGGCGCCCTCCGAGAGCGAGTTCGACGAGGACAGGTCAGCCTTTTGCTCCTCGAGGCGCTCGATGAACCGGATGAATCCGGCCAACCCTTTGTAGCCGGAGGCCTCGTAGTTTCGCGCGTACTCGAGCAGCAACCGCAAGTTGTTCAGTCGCAAGTGGCCATCCCTCATGGCCTGCACGACGGCGGCATAGCCGGTCCGGTCGTAGACGTGCTGAATCAACTTGTCGGACGGCTGCGTCGAGGCCAGGCGCCGATAGTAAGCCAGCTCGCGCAAGAATTTCTCGCACTTTTTGTCGCCAAGTTCCGCGCATTTCTTCACCGCAAAGTACATCGGCACCGACCTCTCGGCGACCCGAATTTCGCTCAAATCATCCGGCGTAAAGCCAAACATCGGGCTCAGCATCACCGCAAGCAGCGGCACATCTTGGATGGGGTTGTCGATGACCTTCAAGATGGAAAGCATTGTTGCGACCTCGACCGTCCCGAAAAAGCTGTTCGAGGTGTCCGACCACGCCGGGATGCCGCACTTTTCGAGCTCCTTCACGAACTCAGCGGCGTGCTTGTTGGCGCTCCGAAGCAGGATGCAAAAGTCGCCGTACGTCACTGGCCGCATCGAATCTTTATCCTTCACTTGATGCTTCTCGCCGACCATCTGCGCTATGCGAGCCGCTATGTAGCGCGCCTCAGAGGTGTTCATGCTCTCGCCAGCGGCCTCGGAGAGGTCCAGCACGGCCAGTTCAACGTCGGCGTCGTCCTTGTCGAGATAATCAGCGCCCAAGGTCAACTTTTCCTCGTCGTTATACTCAATTTCGCCCATCGAAGTCGACATGAGCTGCGAGAAAATAAAGTTTGTCGCGCCGAGAATTCCCTTGCGACTTCTGAAGTTTTTGTCGAGTATGATTTTCGCCGGATAGGTCTCATTTTTCGCGTCAAATGGCTGATATTTTTGCTTTCGCCGCAGGAAAATCTCGGGCATCGCCTGCCGAAATCCGTAGATGCTCTGCTTGACGTCGCCGACCACGAACAAATTTCGCTCCTCATCCGACAACGCCCGGAAAATCAGGTCCTGCGCCTCGTTCGTGTCCTGATATTCGTCCACCATCACGAAGTCAAATTGCCGCGACAGGCCGCGCGCGAGGTCCGTTTTCTCAAAGCCATCCGCGCTTTGCCGCACGAGGAGCTTTAGCGTTAGGTGCTCGAGGTCGCCGAAGTCAACGACATTTTTCTCAAGTTTTAGCGCGTCGAGTTGCCGACCAAAGTCCCTCACCAGCGCGAAGAGCTCCGCAATAATCGGCCGCAAGGCAGTCAAGTCCTCTCGACACTGCGCCTCGCTCAAGAAAAACAGCTTCGCCAGGTCCTTTATTATGTCCTTGACCTCTTGCCGATTTTGCGTCACCGACAGCTTTGTTGGGTCGTCGCTGAAACCACTTAGCCGCTTTAACGCCGAGAATTTTACCTGCTTGAACGCCGAGGAAAATTTATCCCAACTTTCGCCATCGAGCGCCGCCTGTAAGCCGCTAAGTAGCTCTTTGTCGCTCGTCAAGGTCTCCTCGTACGCCAGCCGTATTTTCTCTACGCCCTGCACGACCCTCAGCGAGTTTTCCGTCAGCGTCAGGCAGTGGCGCAGCGACATCCGCGCGTAGTCCAGCAAGATGCGCGCAAAGACCGTCTCGCCCACATTTTCGACCTCATCGTAGAAGCGCAGCTTGTCGTCGAGCCACTTCTCCGGGAACGGGCGCGAGCGGATGAACTCATACAACGTTAGCACCGTGTCGATTAGCTTTTGGTCATCACGCCCGGAGCTAAAAGTCTCAACCAGCGTCAAAAACTCTTGCGAGCCCGTCCCATAGCGCGCCTCGAGCACGACTTGCATGGCCTCGTCCTTCAGGAGCAGCATCTCATTTTCGTCCGCGATGCGAAACTCCGGCGACATGTCCAACTCGAAAAAATTCTCGCGAATAAGCTCGTTGCAAAAGCTGTGAATCGTGCTTATGTGGGCGTTCGCGAGCATCAATTGTTGCCGCTGAAGGTTCCTATTCGAGGGGGCCGCCAACAGCATCTCGGAGATTCTCGCGCTGATTCGCTCTTTCATCTCGGCGGCGGCGGCCTTGGTAAACGTCACCACAAGCAAGCGGTCCGCGTCGCACGGCCGGTCCTTGTCGGTCAAGATTTGAATCACACGCTCAACCAAAACCGCCGTCTTACCAGAGCCAGCCGCTGCCGAGACTAACACAGCTCCGCCGCGCGCCGAAATCGCATTTTTCTGGTCGGGCGTCCATCGCCGCTCAGCCATTGTCCTCACCTCCACCGAGGCCTAATTTCTCATAAAAGTCGTCTCTTTTAAGGCTCTCCACTTTGCGAGAATTTTCATCTCGAAGCGGCGCACAAACGGCCTTATACTCGCAAAACTCGCAGGCATCGTAGGTACCCTTGGCGGGCCGAGCGGCAATGTCACCCTCGCGCAGCTCCACCGCCATGTCCACGAGCAGCCGATTGACGTGCCGCATGATTGCTCCCAACTCAGCAACGCTGGCCAACGACTCGGAACTTTTTGGCTGCTCGTCCTTCACCACGACGGGTATGTAGAGGCCTTTCGCATCGCACTCCATGCCGAAAATCACTTGCAAGTCGTCCAGGAGCAAGCCATTCATGCGCAACTTTCGCAATTTTTCCTTCTCCAGCTTCGCGAGGTCCTCGTCGCGGTCAAGGCTCAATGCAGACGAAGTCGACGGCAAGTAGAGCACGCCCGCCGGCACGATTTTCCCGTACTTCGCGGGGGCGCCCGCCCACAGCGCCTCGAGGTAGATGAGCATCTGCAGGTTCAGCCCGTACAGCACGTCCGAGAGATTGAACTTCTTCGCGCCGGTCTTGTAGTCCACCACGCGCACGAAACTTTGCCCCTCGTGCTGCATCACGTCGACACGATCGACCTTGCCCTCAACGACGATGCTCGACCCGTCCGGCAGGCTCAACTTTAATGGTTTCGCGCCGCCCTTCTCCGAGAGCTCCAACTCAAACTCGCGCGGCACAAATTTGCTTTGAGCTAGTTCATTTGCCATGTGGTTCACCAACGGCACCGCGGCGCTCGCCACCCGCTCGAACAAGTACTTAAATCTGCGCGTTTTGTCGCTCCAGCCACCAAGATTTCGCCGCACATACTCGCCTAAAATCTCATTTATTGCAGTCAAAATTTGCTCCTCAGAGAAGTCTAGAAGCACATTGGTTGTGTATTTTTTTAAGATTTTCTCAAAGACAAAATGAATGATGTTCCCGTACTCAAGCGCGTTGAATTGGGCCTTTTTGCGCTCCTTGGCTGAGAGTCCATACTTGCAAAAGTAGGCGAATCGGCAAAGATAAAACTTCTCCACCTGCGACGCCGAGACCTTTAAATTTTCGCCGAAGAGCGCCTTTATTTTCCGCGAGTCCTCCAACTTAAACGGCTCACTCGAGACAACCTTCTCCACCGCGGCCAGCTGTTCCTTGTAGGAGTCATCGCCCTCAAAATAATGTCGCAGTGTCTGCGAGAATCGCGATTTGTCATTCCAGTGCTCGGCGCAAGTTTCGAAGGCCGGCCGTCGCGCCCAAATTTCGTCCTCCAGCTGCAGCGAGGCACCATCAAGGCACTCAACTTGTGGCAGGATGAACTTTGTCTCTCTCACGATGGCCGATGCCGCCTTGACTCCGCCGAGTGTTGTCGCGCACGACCACGTGATGAAAAGCTTCTCCGACGGCGCCGTCATGGCCTTGTAGGCGAGGAACCGTTCGTTGAGCGCGAGGCCCTCCAGCGCGTCGTAGAGCGGCAACCCCAGCAGGATGAGCTGTCGGCGCTGTGCGTCGCTGAACACCCCTGTAGACACCGGCACCCGCGGGAATTCACCCTCGACGGCGCCCAGCAAGAACACCACCTTGACGCCGGAAACGCGCGCCCTGTCCACGGAGCCAAAGCTTACCTCATCCACGCCGCGCGGCGCAAACGCAATGTCATAGGAGTTTATCGCCAGTCTCAAAAGCTTCACAAAGCGCTTGGCACTGAGCTTTTT
>JAZQJR010000092.1:0-3406 GCA_045541715.1 Acutalibacteraceae bacterium | reverse complement strand
GTTTTGTTGTTCGGCAATACGCTTTCCAGAGGCAAACTCATCTTTTTTTGAGCGTAAAAAATGCCACATTTCATCGAGTTCAATCACTACGCTATCGTCAATTGGAGCCGGTTTGGAATAGTTTTTTTCCGCAAAACTCTTGGGAGTGCCCTATAGAAGCATTTATGATATACTAGATTTATGAAATGTAAAGCATGTAATGACGAAACAAATCAAATAAAAGCTGGAAAAACAAAGGCGGGAACCCAAAAGTACAAATGCAAAGTCTGCGGAAAGGTATATGCGCTTAACCCTAAAAAGAAGCCATAGCGTGTATGGCGAAGATGTAAAAAATCAGGCGATAAAATTATATTTGGAGGGAAATAGTGGCCGAGCAGTCGGCCGAATTCTGGGAATCGGGAAAAATATGTGCCTGTATTGGATTCGGAAATATGCGAAAAATATTGAGCTCAAAGAGACTCTAAATGCGCGGGTTAAGGTCATTGAAATGGACGAGCTGTACAGCTTCGTCGAGAGAAAAAACAGATTTTACGCGATAACGTATCGTATCACACTTGTTTATTTGAGCAACACATCCATAAAGGGCTCCTAAAAGGGTAAAAAAGCCCTTTATGCCGGGCCTTGCCGGCCTCATCATTATATATCGCGCGCACTACTTTTGCAAGATAAAATTAGTGTTTTTACTACCAATATTTTCTTGTAAAATGGTTGCAGGAGGCGATATTTATGTTGACGATTGAAAAGGGCCACGATTCCATCACGAAAACGTTTCGGCTGCCAATCGAGCTGGTTGACGAGCTCGGCAAACTCGCGACGACAAACAAAATCTCGCTAAATAACCTTGTAATCCAGTGTCTCGACTACGCGATCAAACACATCGAGCCGACCTCAAAGAAGCACAAAAAATAGCATATTTTTCATAAGAAAAGTTGACTTCAGCGCGAGCCAACTAAATTTTTACCATTATTTTTGTAAGCTGCCCATCTTGAGGAACAAATACGTCTTCAACACCGCTGTTTGCGTTTTCGCATCAGGGATTTCGCCATTCAGAACCATGTAGACAGCCTTATCTATCGGGATTTTCTCCACCTCGATGAACTCATCCTCGTCAAAATTTGTCTCCTCAAAATGGTCAACATGACAAAAATACATATGAATTATCTCGCCGCAATAGCCAGGACTTGGAAACAGCTTACCAAGATCCATATAGCCAACGCCGACAGCGCCGGTCTCCTCTTTCAACTCGCGAACGCCCTCCTCGAGCGGGTCTTTGCCCGGAATTAGCGTCCCGGCTGGCAACTCCAACGTTGGATGACCGACGGCATATCTGTATTGCCGCACGAATAAAAGTTCGTCATTTTCCGTCAAGGCCGCCACACAAACGCCACCTGTATGCGCGACCACCTCTCGGGTCGACTGCTTTCCGTTAGGCAAGCTGACGGTGTCTTTGTAGATATTCAACAATCTTCCTGAAAAAACATGTTCACTTGAAAGCTTTTCCTCGTTTAAAATCATTTTTTCTCGCTCACTTGTCGCAAAATTTGATTAGCACCCGCGCGGCGGCCGCCATACTCTATATTATTCGCAAATTTGCGCGTTGTAAATGGCGACTTACGAGACGGGGTGTTTTTTTGATCGGTTTTGACTTGAATATGCGCGATGAGTTCATCGACAGGCTTTGCAGCGATTATCCATTTTTGAGGTGTGAAAGCGTCGGGAAAAGCCTATGCGGCCGAGAACTTCGCGCTTTGCAACTCGGCCCAAGTGAGAATTCAGTGCTTTTTGCGGCGGCCTTTCACGGCATGGAATGGCTTACAAGCTTGCTGGTTTTAGTGTTTACCAAGCGTATAAGTGAGGCTTTTTATAACAATTCTGCGATTTATGGCATCGATGTGAAAAGCGCTTTAAACCGCCGCGGACTGATGGTTGTCCCTTGCGTGAACCCGGACGGCGTGGAAATTTCCCTCAACGGCGCGCAGACGGCTGGCGGTTATGCTACGTTAGTTAATGAAATCCTCCGCGGCGGAGACGCAAGTCGCTGGCAGGCCAACGCGCGCGGAGTTGATTTGAATCACAACTTCAACGCCAATTGGGCCGCGCTGCACAAGCTCGAGGAGGAACGAGGCATCACCGCTCCGGCACCTACAAGATACGGCGGCCCATTCCCGGAAAGCGAGCCCGAAACTAAGGCAATTGTTAACTTGTGCGAGGACGTTAGCTTCCGGCATGTGGTCGCCTTTCACAGCCAAGGCGAGGAAATCTATTGGCATTTCGCCAAGAATACTCCTCCCCACGCGGAAACTATGGGGCAAACTATGGCAGATCTCAGTGGCTACAAACTCGCTGAGCCCGAAGGTTTGGCCGTTGGCGGCGGCTTTAAGGATTGGTTCATTGAAAGGTTTTCAAGGCCAGGCTTCACCGTCGAGATCGGCAAAGGTACAAACCCGCTGCCCTTGTCCGATATCGAGCCTATTTATAAGCGGCTCGAGAAAATGCTTGTCTATTGCTGTTTCGCCTAAGTAAAGGGGATATGGTAGTGCAGTGAATAAAGCACTGTTCCCTCTAGCGGCAAGCTCAAATCAACGGGAGTGTTTTCTAAACAATCAAACGTGATACAATAGGGAGTGCCCTATAGAAGCGTTTATGATATACTAGATTTATGAAATGTAAAGCATGTAACGACGGAACGAATCAACTAAAAGCTGGAAAAACAAAGGCGGGACCCCAAAAGTACAAGTGCAAAATTTGCGGAAAATATTACACCCAGGAAGGCAAAAAGAAAGGCCATAGCGAAGAAACCAAGAATCAGGCGATAAAATTATATTTGGAGGGAAATAGAGGGCGAATTCTGGGAATCGGGAAAAATATGTGCCTGTATTGGATTCGGAAATATGCGAAAAATATTGAGCCCAAAGAGACTCTAAATGCGCGGGTTAACGTCATCGAAATGGACGAGCTGTACAGCTTTGTCGAGAGAAAAAAACAGATTTTACGCGATAACGATGGTCAGTAGAGATACACGGGAAATCGTAGGCTTCGACATAGCTTTCGACAAAAGTCGAGAGCGAATTCAGCGCTTAGTTGATCGCTCCGTGAAGGCGCGGCAATACTACTCTGACGCCTATTCGGCATACGCAGAAGTGCGCTACGAAGGCGCTCATACGTCGCTAAAAAATAAAAGCCAGACTTACACCGTTGAAGGTGTAAACTCTGACTTGCGACACTACATTCCGCCTTTACACCGAAGATCCAAGTGCTTTTTTCAATCACTTGAAACAGCCAAGGCTGTCTTCAAAATTTTTGTTAATGCGTTTAATCTATTTGCTCGTGCTAAAAAGAATTTTCCTCACCTGAAATCCGCATTTTGTCTCTCGAGTTTTATTTAAATGCTCACCTAGGGCACTCC
>JAZQJR010000091.1:0-5885 GCA_045541715.1 Acutalibacteraceae bacterium | reverse complement strand
ACATGGCTACGATCCGACTTAGAGTTTGCCTCTGAGGGCGAAAAAGTTACTGTAATTTTGGATAAGTCGCCATTTTATGCTCAAAGTGGTGGGCAAGTCGGCGATATCGGCGAGTTGATTCTTGAAAATGCTGTGATTAAGGTCAGCGATACGACTAAAAATAGCTCTGGCGTATATATGCACGAGGCGCTAGTGAGTGAAGGTGTGCTAAAGGTTGGCGCGTCGTGTCAAGCAAAGGTTGATGCAACGAAACGAGCTAGAATTATGCGCAACCACACGGCGGCGCACCTTTTGCAGGCGGCCTTGCGGCAAGTTTTGGGCACGCACGTGGAGCAGGCCGGCCAGCTGGTTGATGAGAATCGCGTGCGCTTTGATTTTACGCATTTTTCTGCGCTCACAAACGAGGAAATAAAAAAAGTTGAAAGCCTCGTTAATGAGGAAATTTTGCGCTCAGAGGCCATCGTTGTGAATGAGATGCCCATCGATGAGGCGAAGAAAATCGGTGCGATGGCTCTCTTTGGCGAAAAGTACGGCAAGGTTGTGCGCATCGTGAGGGTTGGCGACTTTTCTGTCGAGCTTTGCGGCGGCACCCACGCCGAAAATACCGCGCAGCTCGGTGTGTTTAAAATTCTCTCGGAGGCATCCGTCGCGGCCGGCGTTCGGCGCATCGAGGCGGTCACTTCGCTTGGCGTGCTGGAGGTGCTTTCTCAGGACGAAAAGTTGCTCGAGGGTTGCCAAAAAGCGCTTAAAGTGAATCAGCTATCGGAGTTGGTGAATGGCTGCGAGACTCTTGTGTCACAGTTGAAAGAGCACGAGAAAACCATCACAAAATTAAATTCACAGCTCGCGTGCCTGAAGGTCGAGGGACTCATAAATTCTGCTCATGACCTCAACGGCACAAAAGTTATTATTGCGGCTATTGCCGGCCTGGACAACGACGCGCTGAAGTCCATGTGCGACGTGATTAAATCGCAAGTTGTGGACTCAGTAGCTGTCATTTTGAGCCGCAACGGCGAGAAATCTAGCCTCATTGTTAGCTCCGGCACGCGCGCCGTTGACAGGGGCTCAAACGCTGGTGCTTTGGTTAAGGAGATTGCCAAATTGCTCGGCGGAAACGGCGGTGGCCGCAAGGATATGGCGATGGCTGGCGTCAAGGAGCCCGAAAAGTTCGAGCCGTCTCGTGAGCAAATTTTGAAGATACTTGAGGGAAATTTGAGTAGCTAAAAATAAGATCTTAGCTTGGCTGGGGCGCCGGCCCCACGGCGGTAGCGTTCGCCGTGGGGCAAGGAAGTGAAATAATATTTCACTTCCTTGCGGCTCGATTTCCAATCGAGCCGGCCGGCGCCCCGCGCCAAGCCAACCAATTTGTATAAATCTAGGAGGCCGAGCATGGACTGCATTTTTTGCAAAATAGCGCGCAATGAAATTCCGAGCAAGAAGCTTTACGAGGACGACGAGATGGTGGCCTTTAACGACCTGGAGCCGCAAGCGCCGGTGCACGTGCTCATCATCCCGAAGGCGCACATTTCGAGCGCGAACGAGATTACAGCGGAGAACAGCGACATAATTGGAAAAATCTTCATGGTTGCGGCGAAGATAGCGAAGGAACAAGGCCTAGATAAAGGCTATCGGATCGTGAACAACTGTGGCGAAGACGGCGGCCAAACCGTGCAGCACCTACATTTTCACCTACTTGGCGGCCGCAAGATGCATTGGCCGGCGGGCTGACGACTTGAGCAATTTTCGAGGTCACAACTACGCGTGAGGGGGCACCGATTTCGATGAAAAGGCCGATGACGGTCGTCGGATTTTCGTACTTAGCTGCACTTGTTGCAGCTACTTATTTTAGCGCGGAAGTTTCCATGGCGCTGGCGGCGGCGTTTTTGCTGCTGTTCGCGATATGCATGCTCATACGGCCGGTGCGAGCAAAGAAAGTCTTGCCGGCAGCCTTTTTGACGATATCGGTGGCCTTTTCGGCGTATAATATTTTTTCGCACCTGGTTGTGAAACCCATTGAGCAGCTCAACGAGCAAGATGTGGTAATTTCCGGGCGCATTTGCGAGCTGCCATATAAGTCCTACAACCGGTACTACTATGTCGTGGAGACGGACAAGGTCGAGCTGGAGGGCGCGCCGCAGAAGATGAAGCTGCGCGTGTCCATGTCGAAGGCCCTGGACGCTGACTTGTACGACCGCCTCACCGGACGTGTGCACATATTTTTGCCAACCGACGACGGTAGTTTTTCATCGCGCTCCTACTACGCCGCAAAAGGTATCCACGCGCTGTCGTACCTCTACGAATATGAAAACTTTGAGGTGCAAGAGCAAGCCGCTAAGCCGCTCTATTACTACTTTTTGAGGGCAAAACAGGCGCTCATCGAGTCGATTCGAACACTTTTGCCGGAGGAGCATGCCGTGGTGGCGGTGGGCGTTTTGCTCGGCGATAAGTACTTCCTCGACGACGACACCAAGGCCAACTTCAAGGAGGTCGGAGTGTCGCATTTGCTGGCGGTCTCTGGTCTGCATACGTCGATGATCGCGGCTGTCGTACTCATGCTTTTGCAGGCGACGCGGCTGCGCAAAAAGTGGTGCTACCTGCTGACGTGCGCGTCGGTCGTGGCCTTCATGGCGCTGACAGGTTTCTCGTCGTCGGTGATGCGCGCGGGCATCATGCTCATCGTGTTCTACCTAGGCAAATTTTTCTACGCCAAGGCCGATTCACTCAACTCACTTGGCATCGCAACGCTGCTCTTGACCATTGTTAATCCGTTTGCAGCGGGCGATTTAGGCCTGTTGCTATCCGTTTCGTCGACACTTGGCATAATTTTATTTGAAGGTTATTTCGAGGAGTTATTCAAGCGCCTCGCGAAGAAATTAAAATATGGAGCAACGCTAGTCGAGAAATTGGCTGGCTCAGTTGCAGTTACGGTCAGCGCGACCCTTGCGACCATGCCGGTGATAATGCTGAGCTTCGGCCGAGTGTCGCTCATTAGCGTGGTGTCGAACTTGCTGCTGGTGCTGCCGACGATGCTTATGATGATATGCATTTTGTTGGCGGCAGTGCTGCACCTCGTACCGATGCTTAGCTTCGTTGCCACCCCGCTCGCGCTAGGTTCCGGTGTTCTCATCAACTACGTCACCGTCTGCGCAGACCTCCTCGCGCGAGTCCCATTTGCATCCGTCCCGACGACCCAGCCGATGATTTTGTTCTGGCTCGCCACGACCTGCATCCTCGTGGCGTTGGCGCTGCTCCTCTTCGAGAAGTACAGCGGCCTGAGGCTAGCGGCAATTTTATCGGCCATTGTGCTGTTCGTCGGTGTTTTTTCATTTCAGCTCTTCGACAGAGGCACAACGCACTTGGCCATCCTCGACACCGGAAACGGCTGCACAACACTTCTCTCAAGGGATGCTCACGCTGCGGTCTTGTCGTGCGGCGGCGATGAGATTAAGTCCTCCAGGCTCGAGGCGTACCTTAACTCGCAGAACGTGAAAAAGCTTGACTATCTGATTTTGAGCGACTTCGAGGATGCCACATCAAACTATGCCAACGATGTGATTAAGAAGTTCGAGCCGCATTACGTTGTGCTCTCCGAGGAGGGCTTGACTGACGACAAGCTCGAGCGGAACATCGCGGACAGCAGCAATGCAATCTACTTCCGGGACAAGGCCAGCATGACGCTTTGGGACAATGTGAAGATTATGCCGCTGAAGTTCGGCGAGCAGAGTTTTATTTACTTGACGGTCAACGATGTGCGCGTGTTGATAAATCCCTCAGGCGGCAACGCGCAAGTGTTGCCGGACGAGTACAGGCTTTGCGACATCTTGGTGACTTCCAGCGGCCTTGCGAATTTGAAGCATATCTCGAGCGCATATGGCCTCGTGACGGCAGACTTGCCGGCCGCCAGCAACTTCGTGTCGGAGCTTGCAAGGACACAAAAATTGCCCCTTGCGACAGCTGGAGACGGCAACATCGTGATCGACTTCAAAAATGAGCGAAACATTTCGATAAAGAGGATGGTTTAATGGCGACAATAAGCGAATCAGAGTTCCTCGCGCAGCTCAAGGCGCGGGACTTTCGGCGGGCGTACTTCATTTTCGGCGAGGAGAAATATCTCGTGGACCACTACACAAGGCAGCTCGTTGAGAAGGTGCTGCAGGGCAACGGCAATGCGTTCAACTTGCAGGCATTCTCGTCGCCGGATTTGGACATCGATGCCCTAAACGATGCGGTTGAGGCCTTACCGCTCATGGCGCCGCTGAAGTGCGTGAAAATAACCGACCTCGACGTCGAAAAGGAGCCGCAAGACACCATAAAAAAACTGAAAGAGCTCCTCAGCGACGTGCCCGACACGACCGTTTTGGTCATAAGTCAGTCGGGCTTGAGCGTCGACCTGAAAAAGGCCGTAAAATGGTCGTCGTTCGTTAAGTTCTTCGAGAAGCACGGCGAGGTACTAAACTTGCCCCTCATGAGCAACGCCAAGCTGAAAAAGCAGCTCATAAAATGGGCGGAAAAGTTGTCGTGCGTGTTATCAGAAAGGGCTGCGCAGAATATTATAGATAGGTGCGGCAGCAACTTGTTGACGCTCAAGCAGGAGCTCGAGAAGTTGTGCGCGTACGTCGGTGGGGGAGAGATTTCTCAAGAGGCCATTGAGGCTGTCGTGGTCGAGGACGTCGAGGCGAACATCTTCGAGTTGACAAAGGCCCTCATGGCAAAAAATTATAGGTGCGCCTTCGAGTTGCTTGAGATTCTTCTCGACAAGAAGGAAGAGCCGACCGCGATTTTAGCGATTATGGCCTCGAGTTACATTGATTTATATCGCGTTAAGGCGGCCGAGCAAAGCGGTAAGACGATTTATGACGTCGCCGAGGTTTTCGACTACAAAAGGAAGATGTTTCGCCTTGAGAATGCACAGCGCTACGCGAGGAATCTATCCATGGAGTACATCAGAACGTGTATAAATTTGTTCGCCGAGACTGATACAAAACTAAAAAGCACTCGACTTGAGCCGCGTTTTTTACTAGAGGAGCTTATTACGAAAATGTTTTCCTTCTAGGCTGTGCCGTCAATAAATTTTTAGCTAAAGAGCAATGCATCTAATTTGAACTGCAGCAACAAACGATGAAACGTTCTTAGCACAACGCGTAGCAATGCCTCAACATTTCTTGAACTGCAAAGAAAGCATTCTCGACGAGGTGCCGCAGCTTGTAAATATGCTTATCATAGTTGCACAGAACTTTGCGGTTCTTTTTCGGAGGAATTACTGGCGTCATTCTCGCTTGAAGTGCGCTGCTAATGATGGCGTCAGTGTCATAACCACGGTCGGCTAGCAAATATTCGGTGGTGTTGCCCAAATAGTCGTGCCAATGGATTTGTTGACACGAAAGGCCACGTTAAGAAACATCGTTAAATCAATCATTTCGATAGAGCGTGAAACGCAGCAGGTTTTTCGTCTACATCTCGCAAACCAGTGTCTTTGAGGAAATTTATTACTTTCGATCAAATGCGTTTATGATTTTGTTTGAATTAGACATTTGTGCGGTATAAAATCACGATAAACACTGTATCGATCGCTGAAAAAGATCTTGACGTTCCACTTTTTCAGTCGCTCGTACATTTTTCTAAATGTTTCACCATCTCGCGCGCCACATTCCAAATCGAAAGCTGTTTTGAGGTTCTATAGTAAGCTTTCCGAATTCGGCATTGCTAAAGCTGCATAGATAGCAAGAGTTTTGTCAATGAAAAAAGGGAGTGCCCTATAGAAGCATTTATGATATACTATTTCCATGAAATGTAAAGCATGTAACGACGAAACGAATCAAATAAAAGCCGGAAAAACAAAGGCGGGAACACAGAAGTACAAATGCAAAAAATGCGGAAAATATTAC
>JAZQJR010000090.1:0-6015 GCA_045541715.1 Acutalibacteraceae bacterium | reverse complement strand
ACCGCTTTGGCCTCCGACTTCTTGTAGGCGTTGATTGGCGTCAAAATCTCATTAACGTATTGCACCAAATTCTCACGCTCGCCCGTCGCAATATTTTTCTCAGTTTCGTCGACCGAAAATTTCCATTCCTCCGGGACATCAATTCTTTGCAAGTCCGTCATACCGCGCTCGATGGCTGCATGATTCATCGCGACGACGTGGTCGCCCTTTTTGCTGTAGGTGCGCGTCGCGGCCTCCTTCATGTACTCAACTGCACGCTCCGCCGGAATGATGTCCGCGATTTTGAAGAACGCCGCCTGCAAAATCGTGTTGATGCGCCGGCCGAGGCCCAGCTCCTTCGCGATTTGCGTCGCGTTTATTATGTAAAGGTTAATCTCGTTCTCGGCGATGTATTTTTTCACTCTTGCTGGCAACTTGGTACTCAATTCGGCCAGGCTCCACGGACAATTCAAAAGAAAACTGCCGCCGCGTTTAAGTTCCTGTATCATGTCGTAGCGCTCGAGGTAGGCCGGGTTGTGGCAGGCGACGAAGTCGGCCGCGCTGATGTAGTACGTCGACTTGATGGGCGCCTCGCCGAAGCGCAGGTGCGAGACCGTCAGGCCGCCGGACTTCTTCGAGTCGTAGGCGAAATAGCCCTGCACAAAGAGGTCGGTCTTGTCGCCGATGATCTTGATCGAATTTTTGTTCGCGCCGACGGTGCCGTCCGAGCCAAGGCCCCAGAACTTGCAAGAGCGGGTGCCCGGCTTAGAGGTGTCGGGCGCGTCTTTTGCCTCAAGTGAGAGACTCGTAACGTCGTCTACGATGCCAATGGTAAAGCGCTTTTTCGGCGAGCTCGAGCTCATATTCTTGAAGACCGCGATAATGTCGGCCGGCGTGGTGTCCTTCGAGCCAAGCCCGTATCGGCCGGTGTAAATCGGCACATTGTCAAAGCGAGAATTCGCGAGCGCGGCCAAAACGTCCAAGTAGAGCGGCTCGCCGATGGAACCGGGCTCCTTTGTGCGATCGAGAACCGAAATAACCTTCGTCGTGGCGGGCAATTCTCTCAACAAGAACTCCGCAACAAACGGTCTGTACAAGCGCACTTTCAAGAGGCCAACTTTCTCGCCAGAGGCATTCAAAAAGTCCACAACCTCCTCGATCGTCTCGCAAACCGAGCCCATCGCCACAATGATTTTCTCGGCGTCCGGCGCGCCGTAGTAGTTAAAAGGCTTGTAGTTCGCGCCGGTTTTTTCGTTGACGCGGCGCATATAATCCGCGACGATTTTGGGCACCCTATCGTAGTAGGTGTTGCTGGCCTCGCGAGCTTGGAAGAAAATGTCATCGTTCTGCGCAGAACCTCTCAAGACGGGGTTTTCTGGGCTTAATGCACGCTTTTTAAAGTCTGAAAAGGCCTCCCAATCGAGCATTTCTCGCAAGGTTTCGTAGGCCCAAACGGCCACTTTTTGAATTTCATGTGAGGTCCTAAAGCCATCGAAAAAGTGCAAAAACGGCACACGGCCCTTTATCGCCGCGAGGTGCGCCACCGCGCCCAGGTCCATGACCTCCTGCGGGCTGTTCGCGCACAGCATGGCGTAGCCGGTCTGGCGGCACGCATAAATGTCGGAGTGGTCGCCAAAAATCGAGAGTGCATGCGTCGCTAGGGCGCGCGCCGACACGTGAATCACGCTCGGGAGGAGCTCGCCGGCCATTTTGTACATGTTCGGCAACATCAACAAAAGCCCTTGTGAGGAGGTATAAGTTGTCGCGAGTGCGCCGGCCGACAGCGCGCCGTGAACTGCCCCTGCGACGCCGCCTTCTGACTGCATTTGAGTGACTTTGACCGACTGTCCGAAGAGGTTTTTTCTGCCAGCAACGGCGTACTTATCGGTTTCGTCGGCCATGACGGAGGACGGCGTTATTGGGTAAATTGCGGCAATCTCGGTAAAAGCGTACGAAACGTGCGCTGCTGCGGTGTTTCCGTCCATCGTTTTGATTTCTCTCGACATAAATTTTTCCTCCCTCAAGAATTCGTTTGTGCAACTCGACAATTCGATCCAAAGATTATATTGACATTTTATCACTTTTAATGTAAGATGTAAAGCAAATTTAATAGGTAATTTTTACATAGCCAAATCCGCCAAGGAGTGTGAAAAAATGGCGAATAGCAGCGTTTTTCAAGTACTTTTATTGCTGATTTTAATTCTAATCAACGCGTTTTTTGCCATGTCCGAAATTGCCATAATTACGCTAAATGACAACAAGCTTAAAAACTTGGCCAAGAATGGTCACAAAGGCGCCGAGAAAATTCTCAAAATCACCAAAAACTCAAGCAGCTTTCTGGCGACCATCCAAGTGGGTGTAACGCTGTCTGGTTTCTTAACTTCGGCTTCTGCGTCCACTATTTTCGCCAGCAAAGTAGCAGAATTTTTTTCCTTTTTGCCGCTATCAAGTAGCATTCTAGAGGGATTCTCGACCGTTTTGATAACTTTGATTTTATCATATTTCTCCCTGGTTTTGGGTGAGCTTGTCCCGAAAAAAATCGCTATGCAAAATGCCGAAAAAATCTCTTTCAAAGTCATCGGCACAATTAGTGCCATCGAGAAAATTTTCAGCCCGTTTATAAGGTTTTTGTCGGCCTCGACCAACTTTATCGTCAAGCTTTTCGGCATCAACCCGGAGGTGAACGTCGACACGGTGACTGAGGAAGAGATCTTGATGATGCTCGATGCTGGCCGCGAGAAAGGTGTAATCGAGGCTGGGGTGAAAAATATTATAGAAAATGTTTTTGATTTTGATGACAAAAACGCAAGCGAAATCATGACGCACCGCACAGAAATTATCGCAATAGAAGACACAAAATTTATCTTTGACGCTGTCGATTTGGCTATTTCTTCGGGCTACTCGCGCATTCCAGTTTATCACGAGGACGTAGATAATATCGTTGGGATTGTCTATGTTAAAGACCTACTCAAACACTTCGTCGGTGCGTCAAAACCGCATAACGTGGCCATTTCTGAGATTATGCGCGATGCCATTTACATCCCCGCGACCAAGCGTTGCAGTGAGCTTTTCCGCGAGCTTATTGACTTGAGGACGCAAATTGCTATAATTGTTGATGAATACGGCGGTACCGAAGGGCTCGTCACTATTGAGGACTTGATCGAGTCGATTTTGGGCAACATCCAGGACGAATATGACAACGAAAAAGACGAAATAACTAAAATTAACGAGAATAAATTTACAGTCGACGGGACAACCTCCATTGATGAAATTTCCAGTTTGTTAGGTTTTACTTTGCCGGACGGCGATTACGATACAATTTCTGGCCTAATTTTGGAGCATCTGGGCAGAATACCGGCGCATAACGAACATCCTTCGGTGATGATTAACGGCGTGAGCTTCATTGTTGACGAAATTATTGATAGGAAAATCTCGAAGGTTTCCATCATGCGTGGTGCCTCCGAGTAGGTTTTTGCATCTACGAGAGGAAAAAACTCTTGCAATTTTTGCCTTGTTTTGATATAATTTGATAAAATATTTTCGAGAAGAGGTTTTATTATGTGTGGAATTTGCGGGTTCACGGGGGAGATTCTCGACCGCGAGCAGACCTTGAAGAGCATGACGGACGTGATTATTCATCGGGGGCCTAATAGCGAGGGCTTTTTTTCTACTGCGGAAATTTCCATGGGCTTCCGCCGCCTCAGCATCATCGACCTGGACGACGGTAATCAGCCCATCTTCAACGAGGACAAGACCCTGGTTTTGACGTTTAACGGCGAGATTTATAACTATAAGGAATTGCGCGAAGAGTTGACTGCGTCGGGGCACAAGTTTGCGACCGATACTGACTCCGAGGTCTTAATTCACGGCTTCGAGGAGTGGCGCGAGGGCCTGCTCGACAAAATTCGCGGGATGTTTGCCTTCGCGATTTTCAACACCATCGACAACTCGCTTTTCCTCGCGCGGGACTTCTTCGGCATCAAGCCGCTGCACTACACGCTCGTCGGCGAGCAGCTGGTGTACGGCTCGGAAATAAAAAGCATTTTGCAATTCCCGCGGGTCGAGAAAAAGTTCAACAAGCGAGCGCTGGACAAGTATCTCTCGTTCCAGTACTCGGTGCCGCCAGAGACGTTTTTCGAGGGCATTTTCTGCCTGCTGCCGGGCCACTACGCCTGGTTCAAGGATGGCAAACTCGAGATTACGCGCTACTTTGAGGCGACCTTTGAGCCGAATGAGAACTTGACCATTGACGAGGCCGTTGAAAGGATTGAGTCTACTTTTGAGGAGTCTGTCACAAAGCACAAGGAGAGCGACGTTGAGGTTGGATGCTTCTTGTCGAGCGGCGTGGATTCCAGTTATGTGTCGACGTACTTTGCCGGCCAAAAGGCCTTTACGGTTGGCTTTGGCGACGACGAAAAATACAACGAGATTGGCTTTGCAAAGCGGCTTGCCGACGAGGTCGGGCTGGACCATCACAGCAAGGTCATCTCCGACGAAGAGTTTTGGGCGAACATCGCGCACGTCCAGTACATAATGGACCAGCCGCTGGCCGACCCGTCGTGCATCGCGCTGTATTTCGTCTCGAAGCTCGCCAGTGAGCACGTGAAGGTGGTGCTTTCCGGCGAGGGCGCGGACGAGCTTTTCGGCGGCTACAACATCTACCACGAGCCGCTCTCCTTGCGCAAGTATCAGAAGTTGCCTAGGTTTTTGCGACGTGCATTAGCCGCCATAGTCGAGGCGATCCCAGCTAATTTTACGGGCAAAAGTTTCATTATTCGCGGCTCGAAGGACTTGCCAGAACGGTTCATCGGCAATGCGTTTATGTTCTCCGAGAAGGATAAGAAAAAGCTTTTGAAGGATTCGTCCCTTGCGACAGCGCCGCAAAAAGTGTGCGAGGAGTTCTATAAAAAGAGCCAGCACTACGACGACGTCACGCGCATGCAACATCTAGACATAAATTTGTGGATGGTCGGCGACATCCTACTCAAGGCCGACCGCATGAGCATGGCAAACTCGCTGGAGTTACGCGTTCCATTCTTGGACAAGGAGCTTTTTAAGGTCGCACGGACTCTTCCAAGTCGGCTAAAAGTCAACAGCGAGAACACTAAGTTTGCCTTGCGCCAGGCGGCATTGAAGCATTTGCCGAAGTTTACTGCCGAGAAGAAAAAACTCGGATTTCCGGTACCGACTAGGGTTTGGCTCCGTCAAGAGAAATATTATAACATCGTAAAGGAAATGTTTTGCTCGGAGGTAGCCAAGGAATTCTTTAACACGGATGCTTTGCTTAAGTATCTCGACGAGCATTTTCAAAACAAGGTCGACAACAGCCGGAAAATCTGGACAATTTATGTGTTCCTCGTTTGGTATGAGGTTTATTTTAAGGGGAAATAAAAACTCTGTTTCTTTGGTTCTGCAGAACAACAAAACAACGCATTGACTGGCTATGCAGCGCCCAGAGACGCGAAAACATTTAGAAAAATGTACAATCGACTGAAGAAATCGGAGTGTCAACTAAATAATTAAAGACAACATAAGAGGAAAATACAGTAAAAAAATGTCAGTCAAAAGAGGATAAAAAAGCATGATTTTTAAATGGAGACAACATCACAAATGTAAAACCGTGCGGTCGCCAGTTTGTGCTGATTCTCCCTCTTGTACCACATTTAATTATTTAGCTGACACTCCCGAGCTCGGCATACGAGATTATGAAACGTTTAGAAAAATGTACGAGCGATTAAAAAAGTGGAACGTAAAGGTCTCTTTAGCGATCGTTATCGTGTTTATTGTGATTTTATACCACATGGATGTTTGATTTGAACAAAAAACAGAAGCACGTTCGATTGAAAGCAACAACTTCCTCAATGACACTGGTTTGCAAGATGTAGACGAAAAATTTGCTGCGTTTCCCGATCAATCGAAATGATTGATTTAACAATGTTCCTTTACGCTGCCTTTCATGTCAATAAATCTATCGATATAGTTGTTTGGTCAACACGTCCTGCGGGCCGCGTGCGGCTAAGATAGAAGAAAGAACTT
>JAZQJR010000089.1:0-2559 GCA_045541715.1 Acutalibacteraceae bacterium | reverse complement strand
GTTGACTGCGCTAATGAGCTGCCGTAGCAAATCCTCAACAGTGGACATGCCGCCGCCTGCGGCTTTATCAGCCATCGCTTGAAGCTTCGATTCAGGCGCTACAATCTCGCCCTCACGCTTGTTATCGCCGATGACGGCCAGCCTAGGCGTATTGCGCTCAACATAGCCGCCTTGTGCGAGCCACGGGATAGGATTCCACGGCAACACGCGCCGTCCACCAATAGCAGGCACCCAGCTAGGCCAATACAGATTGTTAAGGCTGCTGTTAATGCCGCTAATGATGTTGTTGATAAAGCTTTTCGCGCTGTCCCACGTCGTGCCGATGTTTAACCAGACGTTCGACCAAACGTCGCCGAAATGGGCTTTAAGGCTTTCCCATTTCCATTGCAGGTCAGACCACGCCGTAGCGATTCGGGCTTTGAAGTCGGCTACCTTGTCTTTGACGTGCGCACGGAGATTCTTCCAGCGTTCGCTCAGTTCAGCCCACTTCGTGCCGATTTTCGCCTTAAACTCAGCGACTTTGTTTTTCACATGGGCGCGTAGCTTATACCATCGGTCTTTAATGTCTGCCCACTTGGTGCCAATCTTCGCTTTGAATTCGGCAACCTTGTTCTTAACGTGGGCGCGTAGGGCTTTCCACTTTTCTTTAAGTTCAGCCCATTTCGTGCCAATTTTGGCTTTGAATTCGGCGATTTTGCCCTTAGCTTTATCTCGGAGATTCCTCCACTTTTCCTTTAATTCAGCCCACTTGGTCGCGACACGCGCTTTCAAGTCTGCCACGCGGTCTTTAATCGATTCCCACGCCTTTTTAAGCTTCTTGATAGCGCCTTTGATTTTTTCTTTCGCCGTCGCGATTAGCTTTACGGCGCGGCTCTTAATCGACTGCCAGATTTTCCTAAAAGCCTTTAAGCCCTTGCTAGCAGCCTTAACAGCCTTGCCGAGTTTATCGCCAATCCAATCGATAATCTTCTTAACAATCGGACTGGCTTTCTTGATGACTTTAGCTAACCAATCAATTGCAGCGCATAAGCCATCAACGATTTTCTCAACGACCTTTCCCAAAATGGGGCCGATTTTTTCAAGATACGGCTTTATCGTTTTGAAAATCTTAGTCGCGCCGTTAACAATGGCAGTTAACACCGTGCTGCCCAGCTCTACAAGCGCGTCCACCAGCGGTTTCAACGCTTCCCACAACCGCGACAACGACTGACCGATTTTAGTGTTTTTAATCTTGTCCCAGTTTTGATAAATCGCGAGAATTCCAGCCGCGACCGCCGCCAGGATTACAATTATGGGATGCTTGCCGATGATCGAAAACAAGCCTTTAAGTGCTTTGCCAACATTCGTAAGTTTTGCGCCGAATTTAGTACCAGCAAGCTTACCGAGCATTTGCCCGACTTTAAAGCCCATGTTGGCGAACGTAACACCCGATTTGCGAACGGCGAAAAGCGCGGTCAAACCTGCGAGAATCGCCGCAAAAGCCTTCGGGTGGTCTTCCGCGAATTTCGCTATGCCGTTAAGGGCTTTCGTTATACCGTCGAGCATAGCGATAACGACTTTGCCAGCGAATTTGGCGAGCGGCTTGAAGACGGCGTTCCACATAGTCGTAAAGACGGGCGCAAGGGCCTTAGCCACGGCAGAAAGCACCTTAAATGCTGCCGCGAGCAGATTAACGAGCCGTGGTGCCAGCTTGTTTACCGTCCACTTCCCAAGCGGCTTCAAGATGTTGTCATACGCCCATTGCAAGCCGCCTTTGATAACGCCCGCAACGCCGCTGATAGCGGTTTTAAGGCGCGTGAACGATTTTTCTAACGCAGGTGGCAATTTGATTTTAGACAGCAAACCAGCCTGTTTAGCCACATCGCCAACACCCGCCGCGCCGGACACACCGCCGCCACCGCTAACAGCAGGAGTGGACGAACCGCCCGAACTAGCCGCCGTTGCTTCTTTCGTCTCTTTCGATTGAAGCTTGTTAATCTTGTCGAAGCCTGCGAGCGTTTTGTTTAACGCTTTTTGCGCCTTGTTCTGATTAGCTGCCGCTTTCGCCGCGTCTGACTGAGCGCTAGCCAAGTCGGTTGCGCTGCTAGCCGAATCCTCAGAGATATTGCCCAAGTCCACCAGTGCCGCGCCCGTGGATTGTGCGCCGCCTGTGAGCTCGGCCATCGATTTACCCGTGATTTGCTCAACGAGCGAGTTAAACGCCTGCGCAATTCGCGTAGCGCCCTCGATGATGCCGTTCATGACACGCACGACGGGCAGCAGCGCCGCGATTAACGATTGGCCTATCGTGGCGCGTAGTGAATCGAAATTGAGCGTGAGCAGGCGCGTTTGGTTAGCCCAAGATTGCGACGTGCGCGAGAAATCGCCCGTTGCATTTGATAGCTGCTGCTGAACGAACGCGAGCCGCAACGCCACCTTTTCTTGTTCGGTCATGTCCTTAGTCACCTTGCCGTAGCCGTTAGCCAAGGCGTAAGCGTCTAAGGCATTCTGGGTCATAACGATACCCAGCTCTTTAAGCGTCTCGGTTTCTCCGCTGAAAACGCTTTTAAGCTTCGTGTA
>JAZQJR010000088.1:0-6566 GCA_045541715.1 Acutalibacteraceae bacterium | reverse complement strand
ACGCATGAGAACTTCAAGTTGCTGCAAGGTTTCCCAGAGGAGGACTTCGCCGGTGGAAAAGCTCGGCGCATAGGGGAGAATATCTACCAGTTGCTCAGAGGTCACATCTACACGCTGGAGGGGAAAACTTTTCTCACTTTTGGTGGCGGCGAAAGCCTCGATAGAGATGTGCGTCAGTCGTGCGATAAGTACTGGGAGGAAGAACTCCCGAGCATAGATGAGATGAAATTTGCGGTGAGCAACTTAAACAAGGTCGGTCGGAAAGTCGACTATATAATAACTCATGAGCCGCCTGCCAAAATAAAAGGCCTCTTCTACGAGAAGACCGACAGCATTAACACCTTGAACCGCTACTTCGACGACGTCGCTGCGAACGTTGATTGCAAAAGGTGGTTCTTCGGCAGCGTCCACAAGGATAGAAAAATTGCGCCGAAATATGTCGCCGTCTTTAACTCGATTATTGAGCTCTCGACCGGGGAAAATACTTGTAACCAATAGCGATATGCGAGAATATCAATGAAACATGTGGAGTGCCCTTTAAAGGTTTTCGCTGTATTTGTCAGCGGGCCGAAGTTTAACAGCTCAGCGCGGGCCGCGAGGCCAAAGAAAATAATATTTTCTTTGTGCCCCCGGATTCAACGAAGTTGAATCCGGGGGTGGCCGAAGGCCCTAGGGCTTGATCATGGCACTCCATATATCGACTACTCTTTGAAACGGAGGTGATTTTATGCAAGAGCTTGATAGCAAGAAAATCATATATAAAGTTAGCATAAACACCTTGATAGTGAACTTCATTTTGACGGTCGTCAAGCTAGTGGCGGGCGTTTTGGGCAACTCGATGGCGCTTATCTCGGACGCGATTCACTCGGCTTCGGATGTGCTAAGCACATTTGTTGTGATGATTGGCGCGAAAATTTCCAACAAGAAGGCAGACGAAAAGCATCCATATGGTCATGAGAAGTTCGAGTGTATCGCGGCGATAATCCTGGCGCTGATGCTATTTGGGACGGCGATTACTATTGGCTTTTACGGCACGGAGGACATTTTAAACGGCAAGTTGATTGTTCCGTCGCAGATGACTGCCTGGGCGGCTGCGCTTTCGATAGTCGTGAAGGAATGGATGTATCGTTACACGAAGAAGGCCGCGACGAAAATCAATTCAACCTCGCTGTACGCAGACGCCTGGCATCATCGTTCGGACTCATTCTCGTCGATTAGCTCGTTGGTTGGCGTCATCGGGGCGATGTGCGGCTATCCGATTTTGGACCCAATCGCATCGCTAGTCATTTGCGTTATAATCATCAAGGTGGCCTATGAGATTTTACGCACGTCGTTGGCGCAAATTATCGACTCAGCGGCGCCGGTAGAGGTCGAGAAGCAAATTCGCGAAATCATTTTAAGTTATGATGAAATAAAGGCGATAGACATGCTTAAGACGCGGCTTTTTGGCAGCAGAATATACGTTGATGTAGAGGTACAAATCGATAAGAACAAGACCTTCATCGATGCGCACGACCTCATACACAGGCTTCACGATGACATCGAAAACAGCAATTCTTCGATAAAACACTGTATGATTCACGCTAATCCGACGGTCTAACCGCACGCTTTGATCCCCAGAGTATATACTGAAATTAAGGAGGTATATCTTAGGGGGGAGGCTTGTGAGTAACTCTCGATGCAAGCGCAGAAAAACATCCATCAAAGTCAAATTTATAATCATCACAGCACTCGTATTCATTATTGCCGTAATATTCGATAGTCAAATGAGGCCGCTTATCAAGTCTGTCGCGAAGTCGCAGGCGCAAACATTCTCGACGAACGTCATAAATCAAGTGGTCCTCGACGAACTTTCTAGGCTTGACATAGATTATTCAGATATTGTCGACATTCAAAAGGATAATGACGGGAAAATCTTGGCGGTGAGTACCGACATGAAGAAAGTAAATTCGCTGAAGTCTACGGTTACCATGTCTATACAAGACAAAATCGCTACGATGGACAAACAAGAAGTGAAAATTCCACTGGGTACATTCTCTGGGACGGAGCTTCTCAACGGCCGCGGACCCAAAATTTCCGTGCGGGTCTCTATGTCCGGAGGCGTTGTTACGGATTTTAAAAGCGAGTTCGTAGCGGCCGGAATAAATCAAACTAAGCACCGATTGTACCTGGATGTCCTCACGGACGCTTTGGCGCTGATTCCAGGCTACCCCGTGGATACCACAGTCAGCACGAGTTTTTTAATCGCGGAGACAATCATTGTTGGAGACGTGCCCACGTTATTCGCTGGCGGCGCGCAATAAGTTCAGGGAGTGCCCTAAGTGAGCATTTTCCTTTGAGCTAGCTGCCACGGCCGGGCCGCGAGGCCAAAGAAAATAATCCTTATTTTCTTTGTGGCCCAGCACTCAACAACGTTGAGTGCTGGGCTGGCCGGGAGGCCCGCAGGGCCTTCCGGCGCCTCGCGGCTGTCAGATGCTCGCCTAGGGCACTCTCTAAATTCATAAAGAAGGCAGGACGTTTAATGAATATACATACGGCGGAAAAGCTGCTCAACGAGCTGAAAGAGCAGATAATTTATCACAATAAGAAGTACTACGAGGACGATGCGCCGGAAATTTCCGACTACGAGTACGATATGATGCTTCGGCAGCTGGAGAGCCTCGAGGCACAATTTCCACAGCTCTTGACCGAGGATTCCCCGACTCAAAAGGTAGGCGGCTCGGCAGCTGCGAAGTTTTCACCGGTCGAGCACAAAATCAAGATGGAAAGCCTTCATGATTCATTCTCCCACGATGAGCTGCGCGACTTTGACCGAAAAGTTAAGGCTGTATTTAGCGATGTAAAGTATGTCGTCGAGCCCAAGGTGGATGGCCTGTCGGTGTCAGCGGAGTATATAAATGGTGTCTTCGTGAGGGGTTCCACGCGCGGCGATGGCCTGGTTGGCGAGGATATTACCGAAAATTTGCGCACAATAAAATCTCTGCCGATGCATCTAAATGAGGACGTTCCGTTCCTTGAGGTGCGCGGCGAGGTCTATATGTCGAAGGAGAATTTCTTGGCGTTGGTGCGCGAGCAGGAACTAAACGAGGAGACGCCCTTTAAAAATCCGCGTAATGCAGCGGCAGGTTCGCTTCGGCAAAAGGATGCGAGCGTCACGAAGAAGCGCAACTTGGACATAGTGGTGTTCAACATTCAGCAAATCAACGGGAAAAGTTTGTCCGGCCACAAGGAGTCGCTAGATTATCTACGGCAGCTTGGCTTTAAGGCCTCGCCGGCCGACAAGACATTTGTAAACATCGAGGACGTGATTGCCGAGATAGAGCGTCTTGGAGAGGTTCGCGAGCAATTTGACTTCGGAATAGATGGCGCCGTTGTTAAGGTCGATGCTTTCTCGCAACGAGAGGAGCTCGGCAGCACAGCAAAGTTTCCAAAGTGGGCGGAGGCGTGTAAGTATCCGCCGGAGGAGAAAGAGACCAAACTTTTGAGCATCGAGGTCAATGTGGGTCGAACGGGAGCACTCACGCCGACGGCCATTTTCGAGCCAATTTTGCTTGCTGGCACGAGCGTTAGTCGAGCAGCCTTGCACAACGAGGACATGATTCGCGAGAAGGACATCCAAATCGGCGATATGATCATCGTGCGCAAGGCCGGAGAGATCATCCCGGAGGTTGTGGGCGTTCGGCGCCACAACGAGGATTCTATGGAGTTTCGCATGCCAGAGGTGTGCCCGTCATGCGGCGCGCAGGTCGTCAAGGAGGACGGCGAGGTTGTGTTGCGTTGCACGAACGCCCATTGCCCGGCGCAGCTACTGCGGCATTTAATCCACTTCGTGTCGCGCGATGCCATGGACATCTCCGGCCTGGGGCCAGCGGTGCTTGAGCAGCTCGTCGAGGATGGCCAAATTTCGTCAATTGTCGACATTTACCGTTTGCAGCGCGAGAAATTAATTTCACTTGAGCGCATGGGTGAGAAATCCGCCGACAACTTGATAAGCGCGATTGAGTCCTCGAAAGGCCGCGAGTTTTATCGATTCATCTATGCGTTGGGAATACGGCACATCGGCAAGGGCGCCGCGAAGCTGTTGGCGAAGGCTTTCCCGAGCATAGAGAGCATATACGCTGCCACTGCCGAGGAGATGGCTACGATTGACGGCTTCGGCGAAGTTATGGCGCAAAGCGTCGCGGATTATTTTGCAATAGCGCAGAATAGGCAGTTAATTAGCGAGTTAGCGGATTTTGGCATAAAAATGCATGCCGATGAAGAGGCGCGCGCGGGTGGCGTTTTCGAGGGAAAAACCTTTGTCTTGACCGGCACTTTACCTACGTTAACTCGTCAGCAAGCCACTGAGATGATCGAAAAGCTCGGCGGAAAGGTCTCGAGTAGCGTCTCGAAGAAGACAGATTTTGTTCTGGCTGGTGAGGATGCCGGAAGTAAGCTGGTTAAGGCGCAGAACCTAGGTGTAGAGGTTGTTTCCGAAGAGGAGTTCCTGAGGATGTGCTAGGGTTTTTTGCAACAAAACGGCAACTTTGACAAGATTAGACCTCTTGCGAAAATAAATATACAGAGTAAAATATAAGACGTGAAATATGAAAAAAGCGCCTGCCAATTTGTGCTGATACAGCATAAATGAAGGAGCAAGCAAGAAAAACGTCTGGCAGTCTGGATATATGCACACGGATATTCTTTCAGGACCATTGCCAAGTTTTTTACAATCAACGTTCACTCGGCGTTCGTTTGGGTAAAAACGTTTGCAAAAAATAACTATTCCAAACCGGCGCCAATTGACGATAACGTCATAATTGAACTCGATGAAATGTGGCATTTTTTGCGCTAAAAAAAGACGAGTTTGGATTTGGAAAGCTTACTGCAGAACAGCAAGACCGCTCATCGATTGGGAGTGCGGTGTACTAAATTCTGAAACCTTTCGAAAAATGTACGAACGATTGAAAAAGTGAAACGTAAAAGTATTCTTTAGCGATCGATACAGTGTTTATCGTGATTTTATACCACCGAGATGTCCAACTCAAACAAAATCAGGAACACATTTGATTGAAAGTAACAACTTTCTTCAAAGACACTGGTTTGCGCGATTTAGACGGAAAACTTGCTATGTTTCACGTTCACTTAAAATGATTGATTTAACGATGTTTCTTTATGCTGTCTTTCATGCCAGTAAATCTATCGATATAGTTATTTGATCAACGCGCCCTCGCCTTTCCAACAGATAAAATGTCTAAAAAGTGCTTGAAACAAATGGTCGTCCAACTGCATCCGGATAAGTTTGAATGCAATGCGGATATAAAAGATTTTTATGTTAAAGTGCAGGAAACGCACGAAAAAAATGAAGTAGATTTTGCTTGTAATTTTCCATAAACTTATGCCAAAATACAATAGGATAAAATATTCCTTGTAATTGAAATGTTTTTGTTGGCCACTGGTCCCCGCGATTGCTCTAAAAGGAGGTTTAGGTTTTCTATTTGATTAATCTTTCTGAAAACAAAATAGAACTCGAAAATATATATGACTTTGATTTAGCAGAAACTTTTAACTGCGGCCAATGTTTTCGTTGGAACCAAGCCATAGGTAGCACCTTTACTGGGGTTGCCTATGGCCGCGTTCTTAGTGTCTCAAAAGAAGAAAATAGGCTAATTCTAAGTGGAAACAACATTGAAAAAGATTTTGAGCGTATTTGGCGAAATTATTTTGATTTAAATACCGACTATAAAAAAATCAAGCAAAATTTAGCAAAGCTTAACCCGAATCTTGCAATATCGTGTCAATATGCACCGGGAATTCGCATTTTGCAGCAAGAGCCATGGGAGACATTATGCTCTTTTATTATCTCGCAAAATAACAATATTCCTCGGATTAAAGGCATTATTGAGCGTTTTTGCGAACTCTTTGGCGAAGAAATTGAACTCCATTTTTTTGCCTTTCCTACGTGCGAAACCGTTGCGAATCTCAGCCTAAGTGACTTGTTGCAAATAAAATGCGGTTTTCGAGACAAGTACATATTGGATGCGGCACGTAAGGTGGCTACTGGTGTTGTGAATTTTGAAGTCATAAAAAATTCGCCTCTTGATGAGGCGAGAAGCGAATTAATGAAAATCAAAGGTGTCGGCCCAAAAGTTGCTGAATGTACGCTTTTATACGGCTTTCACCGCTTAGAGGCTTTCCCCGTTGATGTTTGGATGAAGCGTGCAATGGAAACTTTTTTCCCGGGTAAGACGCCATCTTATTTCGGTAAATTTGCCGGCATTGCGCAACAATACATTTTTCACTACAGCCGGATGAATCCAGATTTGTTTAAATAATGGGAGTGACATTGCAAAAAACGCACAGATGGGTGTGTTCTTTGGGAGTGTGTGGGTGCTGATCAAACAACTATATCGATAGATTTATTGACATGAAAAGCCGCGTAAAGAAACATCGTCAAATCAATCATTTCGATGGAGCGGGAAACACAGCAAGTTTTCCGTCTAAATCTTGCAAACCAGTGTCTTTGAGGAAAGTTGTTACTTTCGATCAAATGTGTTTCTGATTTTGTTTGAATTAGACATTTGTGC
>JAZQJR010000087.1:0-11901 GCA_045541715.1 Acutalibacteraceae bacterium | reverse complement strand
AAAAACAATAGACCTTTTGCGAGAATAAACATGCAGCATGAAGTATAAAAAATAGCAAATAATTCAGGAGCACAACTAACGGCAGATAGCGGCTATCAAGGTCTTACAAAATCTCATGCGAATTTCAGTTCGCCGAAAAAGCCTAACAAAAATCATCCTTTATCGACACGAGACCGAAAACAGAACAGAAATATCTCAAGAAAGCTATTCCGGATTCTTTTTGTAAATATAAAAAAATGCAAAAACTCATCCCCTCAACTCCTTGATCTTATCCCGCAGGAAGGCTGCATGCTCAAACTCTAGCAACTTTGCAGCAGCCTTCATTTCTTTTTCGAGCTCCAAAATTAACTGCTCTTTTTGGCTCTTGCTAAGCTTTTTCTTAACTTTTTCGTTGGTCGTGTCGTGCGAGGAAATTTCTAGCACATCGGCCACTTTTTTTACGATCGTCTTTGGTATAATTCCGTATTTTTCGTTGTACTCGAGCTGAATTTTGCGGCGTCGCTCAGTCTCCTTGAGGGCGTTTTCCATTGATGGCGTCACTTCGTCGGCATACATAATTACCTGCCCGTGAGCGTTCCTTGCTGCGCGACCTATTGTCTGTATGAGCGACCTCTCAGAGCGCAAGAAGCCTTCCTTATCAGCGTCAAGTATGGCAACAAGCGACACCTCCGGGATGTCCAGACCCTCGCGCAACAAGTTTATTCCAATGAGCACGTCGAACTCACCAAGGCGCAGATCTCGCACGATTTCCATGCGCTCCACGGTGTCGATGCCAAAGTGCATGTAGCGAACCTTTATGCCGACTTCTTGCAGATATGCTGTCAAGTCCTCGGCCATTTTTTTCGTCAGCGTCGTCACAAGTACTCGCTCGCCCACCTCAATTCGCTTGTTGATTTCCGACATTAAGTCGTCGATTTGCCCTTCAATTGGCTTGACGATAACCTCCGGGTCGACAAGGCCCGTTGGTCGAATGACCTGCTCGACGATGCGCGCACTTTTTTCCTTCTCGAAGTCTCCCGGCGTTGCGCTCACAAAGACGACTTGATTGACCTTCTCATAGAATTCATCATAGGTCAACGGCCGATTGTCGTACGCCGACGGCAACCTGAAGCCATAATCGATTAAATTTTGCTTGCGCGCCCTGTCGCCCGCGAACATGCTCCGCACCTGCGGCAACATCACATGCGACTCGTCAACGAACAGGAGGAAGTCCTTCGGGAAGTAGTCCAGCAGCGTGAATGGCGACTCGCCGGGCTGCCGGCCCGAGAGTATCCGCGAATAGTTCTCGATGCCCTTGCAAAAGCCGATTTCCTCGAGCATTTCCATGTCGTAGCGCGTCCGTTGCTCGATGCGTTGCGCCTCGACGAGTTGCTCATTCTCGCGGAAAAACTGCACCCTCTCCCCCAGCTCCGCCTCGATGTCCACAATGGCCTGCTGCATTTTTTCTCTTGGCACGATGTAGTGCGACGCCGGATAAATCGCGACATGTTTGATGGTCGCCTTGACCTCGCCGGTGATCGGATTTATCTCGCAAAGACGGTCAATCTCATCGCCAAAGAACTCGACTCGTATGACGGTATCGCTCGAAACGGCCGGGAAAATCTCCACGACATCACCGCGAACTCGAAATTTATTTCGCGTCAAGTTCACGTCATTGCGCTCATATTGCAGCTCAACGAGCTTTTTGAGAATCTCATCGCGACTCTTTTGCATGCCAGGCCGCAAGGAAATCACCATCGTGCGGTAGTCAATCGGGTTGCCGAGGCTGTAAATACACGAGACGCTAGCGACAATAATCACGTCGCGCCGTTCCGATAGCGCGGACGTCGCCGAGTGGCGCAACTTATCGATCTCATCGTTAATCGAGGAATCCTTCTCGATGTAGGTGTCGGTCGTCGCGATGTAGGCCTCCGGCTGGTAGTAGTCGTAGTAGCTCACGAAATATTCGACAGCATTATCCGGAAAGAACTCGCGAAACTCCGAGCAGAGCTGGGCAGCCAAGGTCTTATTGTGCGCCAAGACTAGCGTCGGACGGTTCAACTTTTCAATTATATTCGCCATCGTGAAAGTCTTGCCCGAGCCTGTCACACCAAGGAGAGTTTGCTCCTTGTAGCCCTTATTTATGCCGTCCACCAGCGCCTGAATCGCTTGGGGCTGGTCGCCAGTGGGTTTGTAGTCCGACTTCAATTTGAAATCCATAGTAAATCACGCTTTTTACAAAATTTGTTTGCCGAGCTCGCTGTCGGCGATGGAAACATAGTCGTTGTCCGCCACGATGATGTGGTCGACCAGCTTCACCTCAATCAACTTGAGGGCATTTTTGAGCTCAATGGTCGTCTCAACGTCCTCCCTCGAAGGTAATGCGATACCGCTAGGGTGGTTATGCGCAATGATGGCCCGTGTCGCATTGAACTTGAGTGCCAGCTCGATGATATCGCGTATGTGAAAGCCCGTCGAGCCAAAAGAGCCTTGCGAAATGACGTCGCAAAAGACCATATTCCGCTTGGCATCGAACAGCACCAGGACCACGTGCTCCTTTATTCTGCCAATAAATTTGTTCAATATTATCTGCTCTACCTGAGTCTTCGTGGGCCGCTTGCTGTTGAGCTTGTAGTTTTTCTCGGCGTAAACTCGACTCAATTTGGACACCAGACGTATTAAAATGGCCGTCGACTCGCCAACTCCAGTGACCTTAAGGAGGCTGCTCATCGGTGCGTCAAACACTTGCGGCAGCGACCCAAAGATCTTTATTAGCGTGTGCGCGAGTTCGTTGGTGTCCTTGCGCGGAATCCCGTAATACAGCAGCAACTCCAACAGCTCGTGCGTCTCCAGCGAGTCCGCGCCGTACTTTATGAATTTCTTCTTCAGGCGCCCTCTGTGCCCTTTATGCAATCAACCCACCTCCCCTCGCTCAAAACTTCTGCAAATTTGTATCTATTATACAAGAAAAAACAAACGTTGGAAAGTGGCAATGCGTCGCTGGGAGGGATTGCTCTAGCCCAAGGGCGCCGCGAGGCGCCGAAGGCCCCGTAGGCGCCAAGCCAAAAGAAAATTCTCAATTAGAGCTTGTTCATATAAGAGTGTAGAAAAACAATAGCCCTCTTGCGAAATTAATGGAGTTGTTCAAAGTTGCTAGTGTCAGCGATTAAATAAAAGCGTTTCCTTGAGATATTTCTGTTCTGCTTTCGGTTTTTATTTGATAAGGAGTGATTTTGGGCCAAACGGAATTCTCATGCTATTTTGCAAGCCCTTGATAGCCACTATCTGCCGTTAGTTGTGCCCCTGAATTATTCGCTATTTTTTCATGTTTCATGTTGCAGGTTTATTTTCGCAAGAGGTCTACTGTAAGCTCTTTAGTCTTAACAGAGGCTCTTTGTATAATTCTTTTTTCGTGTAGAGTGCCTCGTCGAGAAGAGATAATCAAAAATAAAATAGATTCAATAACAAATATTTTTTTATTATTGCAGTCATTATCCTTTTAATAATTTCATCTGCTATGCCAACAGATTTTGTCACAAACAGTTGGATTGATAAAGTCAACTCCGCATATATTTTAGGGAATGCCCTAATCGAGCATCTAGCGACCGCGAGGCGCCGAAGGCCCGTAGGGCCTTCGGCCAACCCATAGCTCAACATTGTTGAGCTATGGGTTCCAAAGAAAATAAAGATTATTTTCTTTGGCCTCGCGGCCGACGCAGCTAGCTCCAAATTAGGGCACTCACGTAAACTTCAAGTTGATAATGCCGACGCAATTCTGTAAAATTTAACTTGTCAGCGAAACGCATTAAGGAGACGAGCATGAAAGATTACAAATATTATGGCAAGTGCCAAATCTGCGATATTGATTTTAAGCAAAGTGACGATATTGTCGTTTGCCCGGAGTGCGGCGCACCTTACCATAGAGCTTGCTACGAAACTCAAGGGAAATGCACATACTCCGACAGGCACGGTACAAGCTTCACTTACCAAGGCTCAGCGGCAAATAGTACTCAAAAAGGCAACGAAAATTCACCATCCGCAGAGATAAATAAATGTCCGCGGTGCTTTAACGAGAACCCAAGTAATGCGCTCTTTTGTAGTAATTGCGGCATGCCCTTGCTGCAAAAAGATGCTAACTCAAGATTTTATGAAATCCCAATCCCTCCGGCACTTGATCCTCTGCGTGACTTGGACAAAGATGAAAAAATCGATGACATAAAAATCTTCGAGTTCGCTCAATACGTTAAGACTAATCTGCTCTACTATCTGCCCATTTTTAAAAGCATTCACGAGAAAAATAAAAGTCGCTTTAATTTCGCTGCGTTTTTATTCTCCGGCGGCTGGTTTTTATACAGAAAGTTATATAGAGCTGGCATTGTTATAACCATCGCCTTGATGTCACTTATAATTTTAGCTTCTTTTATTGAGTTCGTATATGTGCCGCAAATTTTATCGCCGCTCTACACGAAGGTCGGTATAACCTCAACGGCTGACTTTACCGTGAGCAAAAGTAACGAGCTCATCGCTCAAATAACGCTCTTGCCGGCTGCACAGCAGTTTTTACTCTTCGCACCATCCCTAATAAAAATTATACAATTCGTTATAATGCTTTTCTCGGGCTTTTTCGCTAATCGTCTTTACTTTAAGAATTGTTGCTCTAAAATTCGCAAGATTAAGACCTTGTGCGAAAATGATAGCAGGCTGCTCGCTGAGAAAATGGCTAAGCATGGCGGCACGAACCGCAGAGCTGTGACCTTGCTTATCATTTGCTACATGATAATTGAGTATTTGCCGCGGTTTTTAATATAATCTTAAATTTATAGCTGCGCGCGGGCCGCGAGGCGCCAGTTTGACAAAGTCAAACTGGCCAGCGAAGTTCCACAAAGTGGAGCTTCGCCACACCAGACCGAAGGTCTGGGGGCCTCGCGGCCCTGCTCAGTTCAGAACTTGCACAAAAAGGAGTTGGAATTTTGGCTAACATACTTGTAACTGGCGGCACAGGCTACATAGGCAGCCACGCGTGCGTGGAGCTGCAGGCGGCCGGCCACGAGGTCATCGTCGCGGACAATCTTTGCAATAGCAGCGCGGATGTCCTTGCTAGAATTGAAAAGATCACAAAGAAGCGCCCAAAATTTTATAATGCTGATATTCGCAACAAAATAGCCTTGGAGAAAATTTTCGAGGGAAATCACATCGATGTGGTTATTCATTTTGCTGGCCTAAAGTCGGTTGGCGAGTCGTGTCGAGAGCCGTTGCTTTACTTTGACAACAACGTCAACGGTACAATTGCGCTCTGCAAAGTGATGAAAACATTCGGTGTAAAGAGCCTGATTTTCAGCTCATCGGCGACCGTGTATGGGGACAGCTCCGCGGCGCCGTACAGCGAGGATATGCCGACGGGCAATGTTGCCAACCCGTACGGCCGGACGAAATATTTCATAGAAGAGATGCTCAAGGACCTTCATGCCGCGGACCCCACTTGGAGCATAACGATTCTTCGCTATTTTAACCCTATCGGCGCGCACGAAAGTGGCCTCATCGGAGAAAATCCTCGAGGTATTCCGAACAATATTATGCCCTACATTTCACAAGTTGCCGTTGGCAAGTTACCGCAGCTGACCGTGTTTGGCGACGATTATAACACCCCAGACGGCACTTGCATCCGCGACTACATCCACGTTGTCGACCTCGCGAGAGGCCATCTTAAAGCCCTTGAGAAAATGTTAGCCTCGCCAGGCACTATAGATATTTATAACCTCGGAACCGGAAAAGGCTACAGTGTCCTTGAGCTGATACACTCTTTTGAGGAAGTCTCCGGACAAAAAGTCAACTATAAAATCGGAGTTCGCCGTCCAGGAGACCTTCCGATCGTCTATGCAAGCACACAAAAGGCCGAAAAAGAGCTCGGCTTTAAAACTCAATTTGGCCTCGAAAAAATGTGCCTCGACGCTTGGAATTGGCAACGAAATTTATCGCGATAAATATAAATTTAATCGAACCGATAGGCGTTCCATCCATTGAAGTGCATAGTTGTGTTTTTCAAATATAAAAAGGCTGAATCGAATACTCGCAAAGCTTTTTAGTGTTTGATTTTACATAGCAGTGGCTCGCGCATATTATAATTTAGCAACGCTGGACACGGTAAAAGATTAGCGTTGCGCTCCCTCATAATCCCGGTTCCCTCCACGTATAAATAAATGACAGCTTAATTCTGGAGGGAATTTCGTGAGGGGAATTGTGGAGGAGCGCGCCGTGATGCTCGGCGAGTACATTTTGCAAAGTAAGGCCACCGTGCGATATGTCGCGAAAAAATTTGCTGTGAGCAAATCAACCGTGCATAAAGATGTGTCAGAGCGCCTCAAATACATAAATCCAGGCTTATATAAAGATGTGAAAGCAATATTGGAACTGAACAAGGCTCAGCGTCATATTCGAGGCGGCCTCGCGACAAAAAAGAAATATTTAAAAGATGATATCAACTAAAATAAAAACTCAGCGTTATGCTGAGTTTTTTGCTACCACTGAATTCAAATGCCAATTTCTTTTTTTGGGGGAGCAAATAATTATATCAACCGACTTGTTAACATTAAATACCTCATAAAGGAACACCGTCAAATCAATCATTTCGAGTGAGCGGGAAACGCAGCAGGTTTTACGTCTAAATCTTGCAAACCAGTGGCGTTGCTGGAAATTATCACTTTCAATTAAATGTGCTTCTGCTTTTGTTTGAATTAGACATTTGCGTGGTATAAAATCACGATAAACACTGTATTGATCGCTGAAAAAGATCTTGACGCTCCATTTTTTCAATTGCTCGTACATTTTTCTAAATGTTTCAGCTTCTCGTGCACCGCATTCCCAATCGAAGAGCTGTTCTGCAGTAAGCTTTCCAAATCCAAACTCGTCTTTTTTTGAGCGTAAAAAATGCCACATCTCATCGAGTTCAATTACGACGCTGTCGTCAATTTGAGCCGGTTTGGAATGTTTTTTCGCAAAACGCCTCCCAAAAACGAACGCCGAAGGAATGTTGATCTAAAAAAGCTTGGCGATAGTTCTAAATGAATAACCGTGCGCGTAAATCCTCCCCGCCAGGAGTTTTTCTTGTTTGCCCCTTCCTTTATGCCTTGTGGAAACAAATTGGCATCTGCATTTTTTGCTTTTGTAACGCTGCTTGCCTGGGAGTGCCCTAGTTGAGCATTTAAATAAAAGTTGAGAGACAAAATGCGGATTTCAGGTGAGGAAAATTCTTTTTAGCACGAGCAAATAGATTGAATGCATTTAACAAAAATTTTGAAGACAGCCTTAGCTGTTTCAAGTGATCGAAAAAAGCATTTGGACCTTCGGCGCAAAGGCGGAATGTAGTGTCGCAAATCAGAGTTTACACCTTCAACGGTGTAGGTCTGGCTTTTATTTTTTAGCGAAGTGTGCGCGCCTTTGTAGCGCACTTCTGCGTATGCCGAATAAGCGTCAGAATAGTACTGGCGCGCTTTCACAGAATTATCCACCAAACGCTGAATTCGCTCTCGACTTTTGTCGAAAGCTATGTCGAAGCCTACGGTTTCTAGGAGTGCCCTAAGTGAGCATTTTCGTTAGATTTGCTACCCAGCCGGGCCGCGAGGCCAAAGAAAATAATATTTTCTTTGTGGCCCAGAGCTCAACAACGTTGGGCTCTGGGCTGGCCGAAAGCCCGTAGGGCCTTCGGCGCCTCGCGGCCGCAAGTTGCTCGATTAGGGCACTCCCAATTTTTGTTAATGCGTTTAATCTATTTGCTCGTGCTAAAAAGAATTTTTCTCACCTGAAATCCACATTTTGTCGCTCGAGTTTTATTTAAATGCTCAACTAGGGCACTCCTCAATTTTGAACAACTCTCTTAATTTCGCAAGAGGACTAATGAAAGCTATATTCAACATTTTCATTAACAAATTTAACCTTTTTGCTGCTAAAAACTCTCATCATCCTCTAAACAATGCATTTTCCACTCACATATTTCATATAACCAAGTAATTAAGGTCCTCACACTTAGCCTTGTATATGGCTCTTTTCTACTTAGACCCACCCATGAAACTCAGCCCACTCTTCGATCTTATCTTTCAAAGTTTGTTCATACTCTGGGCTCGAAGCATTAATCGCTTTAATGCAAGCCTTCCAGTCAGCACGTTCAAACTTTACGCAGGCAGCCGCGACAATTTCGACACCCTTGTACAAGCACAAATGAAATATATTTTCATTGCTGAAATCGATTTTTTCTAAGTTGAGTAGCTTCTTATAAGCTTCTATCTCATTGTGATTAGCCACAATTACAAAACGATAGCCGTTGAATCCGGCCTTTTTCGCAATATCCAGGATTACCTCAGCCTTTTTGACCGTGTACTCAGAAAACAGCCCCTCTATCATTTTAAAGCCTTCGGGATGTTCTTTTATGAGGTCAAGCTTTGTTCTGGCATATAGGTCTCTCGCATCGATGTTCGCTCGTAAATAGTCTTGAAAGACAAGATTCCATGCAATCTCTCCGCTGTCTTCTTTCACAACATGAATGTGCACATCATTCGGCACTTTTCTGCTAAAGAACAGCCTAAGCGGAAGGTTAAACTCGCCTTTTGCCTCGTAGCCCAGACTCGGTAGCACCTCAGCCGCCGCCCTCAAGTCTCCTACCACGCACATTATGTCCACAACCGGCTTCGCGCACAACCCTGGCACGCTTGTCGAGCCAACATGATAAACATTTACACAGTTATCGCTCAACGCGTTTCGCAATTCTTCCTCGTGAACCTTAAAAACATTTTTCCACTCTGGATCGTACGAAACGATATTTATCTTTTTTCTCATCAACTTATCTCCTTTATCTCGTATTTTTTATGATGAAATCGTGTTAGACGAACTATCCGGCTGAAAATAATCGCCGCAATCGCTACATTAATCACACTCTCCGCCAAGTTAAACGGGCACACGACAAACAAAATAAAGGTTAACCTATCGGTTATGAGCGGATTGACAGCTTGTGCCATAGCAATGATATTTTGCTCAGATATGCTAAATAATGCCTCGAAAACCGGCAGTAGAACGAAATAATTCATCAAAGCGGCCACTACTACACTGCAAAAAATGCCAGCTAACAACGAGAGACATGCACCTTTAAAGGTGCGATTCCTTTTGTAAATTATGGAAGCTGGCAAAACAAGAGCCAGCCCCATTGTGAGTTTGGCTAGATCAGCGATTCCCATGCTCGCTGAACCTTTGATCAAAATTTTGAGGAAAACTTTCAAAAACTCCGTCATAAATGCGGCAGCTGGCCCTAGAGAAAAGCCACTAACCAGAACAACAGCGTCGCTCAGGTCTAGTCGGTAAAAACTCGGCGCGAAGAAGACCGGAATCCTAATCATCGAGATGACCGCCGCGATGGCCGAGAAAATCGCAATTTGAACTAACTTTAAAGTGCTTGGCCTCAAGGACTCCCCTCCGCCTCAATAATATTTGCTCCATATTGCTATATTAGCGTTAAAGCCAGGGCTCGTCAATTTGTGAAGTGGTTTTGTGGCAAGCTCTAGGGGCGCCGCGAGGCGCCGAAGGCCGCTTTGCGGCCTTCGGCCAGGCCCGGACTCAACAAAGTTGAGTCCGGGCCCACAAAGAAAATAAATATTCATTTATTTTCTTTTGCCTCGCGGCCCGCGCAGAGCTGTAAATCAAGGCCCAAAACTTCAAACAAAGCACTTTCTCCAACTTTTCCTGCTTCAACTGCTTGAAACGATTTGGTAAGTGTTGTATAATAAACTCAGCAAATCTAAAAATTAATTGTTCTTTGTGCAACTTAAGAGGAGGAGTGTGAAAAAATGGTTTCGAAGATAAATAGTTTGGGACTTGTGGGTTTGGAGGCCTTTTTGGTGACCATTGAGGCGGATTTGTCGACGGGCTTGCCGTCATTTGATGTTGTTGGTCTTCCGGATGCATCTATAAAAGAGTCGAGAAACCGCGTGAAATCGGCCCTCAAGAACTGCGAGTTTGATTTTCCGATAAATCGCATAACTATAAACCTTGCGCCCGCCGACGTCAAAAAGGAAGGTTCCGTTTACGACTTGCCCATTTTAATCGCGCTCCTCATCGCCTCGGGTCAACTCAACGCCAGCCCAGAAAATATGGCCTTCATCGGAGAAATTTCTCTAAGCGGCGATCTTCGACCGGTTAAAGGCGTTCTTCCGATGGCCCTAAAGGCTAAGGAGTTGGGCATAAACGAGCTCTTCGTGCCAGCCAAGAACGCCACCGAGGCGGCGCTGGTCTCCGAGATAAAAATCTACCCAGTGGACAACATAAAAGCGCTGTACGCGCACCTGACCGGCCGGACGAAAATCGCTCCGGCCGCCTCTAGCTTGAGCGTCATCTCGAGTGTGAATAGCTTAATTGACTTTTCTCAAGTCAAGGGTCAAAATGAGGCCAAGCGAGCCCTTGAAATCGCAGCGGCTGGCGGCCATAATGTTATTCTTATTGGACCACCCGGCTCGGGAAAAAGCATGCTCGCCAAGCGCATTCCGACGATTTTGCCGGCCATGACGATGGAGGAATCCATAGAAACGACAAAGATTTATTCGGTAGCCGGTCTCATCGACAGCAGCACGCCATTGGTCAGCGAGCGGCCATTTCGGTCGCCTCATCACACGATTTCTCCTATCGGCTTGACGGGCGGCGGCACTATGCCTAAGCCGGGTGAGATTTCGCTCGCGCACAATGGCGTGTTATTCTTGGACGAGTTGCCAGAGTTTACGCGCAGCGCCATGGAAATTCTTCGCCAGCCGATTGAGGACGGCGAGGTGACGATTTCGCGCGTCAGCGGCACCATAACGTACCCGTGCTCAATGATGCTGATTGCCGCAATGAACCCGTGCCCGTGCGGCTACTACGGCCACCCCACCAAGGAGTGCATTTGCTCGGAGAAGGCCATCTCGAAGTACCTCGCGAAGGTTTCAGGCCCGCTCCTTGACCGAATTGACATCCACATTGAAGTGCCTCCAATTGAATTTTCTGATTTATCCTCGAAAAAGGACGCAGAAAACTCAGCGCAAATAAAAAAACGTATCGATGCGGCTAAGAAGATTCAGTTGGAGCGCTTCAAGAAACATAAAATCTTGTCCAACGCGACAATAACCCCGGACTTGCTACATAAGGCGTGCGTCTTGACGAAAAACGCAGAAAACTTACTAAAAAAGGCCTTCGACAAGATGGGGCTTTCTGCGAGGGCTTACTCAAAGATTTTAAAGGTTTCGCGGACCATTGCAGACCTTAGCTTCTCCGAGGAAATAAAATCATCGCACGTCGCAGAGGCCATACAATATCGAAGCCTCGACCGAAAATACTGGTCAAGAAAGACTTAGGGTGTGCCGTCGATAAAACTGCGCGAGGAGTGCCATTTTTTGGCTACATCAAGCGGCGGCCGCGAGGCGCCGAAGGCCCGTAGGGCCTTCGGCCAGCCCAGGGTTCAACAAAGTTTAACCCTGGGCCACAAAAAAATATTATTTTTTTGCCTCGCGGCCGCGGCTTTTCTTCCTATAGCCAAACAACCTAAAAAGCAAAAGCAGATGCAACAACATAAAAAATGAGTTATCAAATAATATTTATGTAGCGAACCATAGAGTATAAGCAGGACATGCCCCAAATTGAGAGCGCCCTATAGAAATATTTATGGTATAATAAAAGCGTAAAATGTAAAAATTGTAAAGCTAAAAACACAAGCAAAGCAGGGGCTTTGCTAAATTTTCATACATTAAAATCCCTATGCATAAACAGCAAAAAGGAGTACTTAATCATCTGTAAACTTTTCGAATAGCAGTAAGTTTTTCGAGCAAACCTCGCAAGGTAATGACGCAACAGCCTATTCATGCGCTCGACGGCATATGTGTGTGCTTTCCCAGTGAGATGTTTTGTGGAGGCGATGAG